>DTZQ01000488.1 GCA_012961305.1 Armatimonadota bacterium
GAAACGAACAGCCCGGCGGTAAAGTTGACCACATTATCAACGCTCTTGAAACGAACCATGCACAGCCTGCCTCCACCGAGACCCTGCCCTCGAAGGAGGAACAACTACACTACGTCGCGAATGTACCAGAGAGAGTTGAGGTACAGGGCCGAACCGGAGCGATGAGGGAGGAGGCAAAGAGTGCGAGTATTGGGGAAAGGATTGGGAGAAGAAAGGAGTTTTGGTTTTCCCTTTGGCCTTCGTGAAGGTGGCAGGGGAGACTGGGAAAAGGAGCCGTTGAACTATGCGGAAAGTTCGCTACGAAGAAATGCGGCCCCATGAGGTCGTAGAGGCACGGACCCAGACGCCCATTGCCTATCTGCCCATCGGGGGCATCGAATGGCATGGGGAGCACAACTGTCTGGGCCTGGACACGGTCAAAGCCCATGCCCTGGCCATCCGCTGTGCGGAGGAGGGAGGCGGGCTGGTCTTTCCGCCCCTGTTTTACGGCGAAAACCGCGAGCGAGGCCTCATGGAATTCAATCACGACCCGAACGGCCAGATAGCGGCCAAAATGGGCTTGCCGCGAGAGAACTTCGCCCCCGGCTATATGCACTGCCCGCCCGATGAGCAGGACCGCCGCTACATTGAGTTGCTCGTGCACATCCTGCACGAACTGGAAAGCCTGGGCTTTAAGGTCATCATCATCTTCGCCGGCCACTATCCGTTGCTGCACCACGCCCGCACGGCCATCGAATGGTACTCCATCACCAGCAAGGCGCGGGCCTGGGCGGTGACGGGCTACGAACTGGTGCGGGACATTATTCCGGACGCGGGCGACCATGCGGCCAAGTGGGAGACCTCGCTGATGATGGCCCTGCGGCCGGAACTGGTGGACATGAGCCGCCTGCCGGAGGACCCGCAGGAGAAACTCATCGGCGTGGGCGGCATTGACCCCCGGGGCACAGCCTCTCGGGAATACGGAGAGCGAGGTGTACGGGCCATTGTAGAGCGGGTAGTGGCCAAGGCACATGAACTCTTGGCTGAGGCAGACTAACGGCTGGTAGCAGCGCTTGCCCCAGCCCCTCAGCAAGACTTTTGGGTAACGGTTCACCGGAGCAGGTCGCGTTCACTTTGATAGGCGTAAGATGGGAAAATCCTGCGCCCCGCAAACAATTCTGGAAAACTTTCTGCGACTTGGGGAACTTTTGTTTATCCCGTTTCGTTTTGGGGGTAATGGATTAAGTGTAAAAGACACATAGGTGCTTTTAAGGTGAGACGACGGTGGTGCCAACGACATGGGTTTGACCCCTGCTCGTGTGGGTTGGGGAGACTTTCGCGCCTGGTAGAACCGGCGGTGTTGATGGCTCTGAAACAGGGTTGCTGTGCGCATGGTTACGAGATTAGCCAATGCGTGCGCAAGTGGGAACTGACCGATGCCGACATTGAGCCTGGGGCTATCTACCGGACGTTGCGCCGACTGGAAAGGGAAGGGTATGTGGTTTCCACGTGGGACACTAGGGGTCCCGGTCCAGCGCGACGCCACTATATCTTGACCCCCGCCGGGGAAGAGCGGTTGGAGCGATGGGTGGAAGTGCTTCGCAAGCGAAGGGAGGCTTTAGAGTCTTTCATTCGCGATTACCAGGCGCTGGTCTCCAAGCCGGAATGAACCTCTCCGTTGCCGGGTCAAAGTTGGAACTGCGATAGGGGCGGTGAGAGAGGTCTCTTCGGGGCACTTAATGCCATGTTTCCCCAGCCGGGTGGGGTAGTTGGACCTGGTTGAAGGAAAGGAGGTTTCTGCGAATGCGAGTAGCCATCGCCACGGAAGGGACCGAGGTGGCCCAGCATTTTGGCCGATGTGCCAGTTACACTTTAGTGGAGATTGAAGGGGAGGAAGTGGTGGACTACACCGTCGTGCCCAACCCCGGTCATCAGCCGGGTTTCCTGCCGGGTTACTTGGCCCAGCAGGGGGTAAAGTGTGTTATCGCAGGGGGAATGGGGCCTCGGGCGATGAACCTGTTCGCTGACTATGGCATTGAAACTGTGGTTGGAGTGACCGGTCCCGTGACCGAAGTGGCTGAGCAATTCGCCCGGGGAGAACTTCAGGGTGGAGAGAGTTGGTGTGAGCATGGCCAAAGGAAAGGAGGTGGGCCATGAAAATTGCCATACCAGCAACTGGCCCGAACTTGGATTCGCCTGTGGATTCACGTTTCGGAAGGTGTGCCTATTTCCTGATTGTGGACTCGGACACCTTAGCCTTTGAGGCCCTTCCCAACCCTGCTGCTACTGCGGGAATGGGCGCTGGCATTCAGGCGGCCCAGTTAGTAGCCAGCAAGGGAGCGGAAGCAGTCGTCGCGGACAACATCGGTCCCAATGCGTATCAAGCCCTAACGGCGGGAGGCATTCAAGTCTACAGTGGAGCACGGGGCACAGTGCGCCAGACAGTAGAGCAGTATCAAGCCGGACAACTAACCCCCGCTACCTCTCCTACGGGAGCGCCGCAGTTTGGCTTAGGCTTAGGGCCCGGTGGAGGCCGGGGCCTGGGTCGCGGTATGGGCGGCGGTCGCGGAATGGGCCGGGGTCAGGGCCGAGGCGGCGGTCGCGGAATGGGCCGGGGTCAGGGCC
>DTZQ01000489.1 GCA_012961305.1 Armatimonadota bacterium
AAAAAGCGGTTGGTCTACGAGTATCCCATCGTTGAAGCAGGAAGCAGGTTCTAAAGGGGACCGGTCCCCTTGGGGTAAATCCTGCGGAACGGTATGGGTAGCCGTAGCCTGCACCTACAATGCCTGTGGGTGGACGCACCCATAAAGAGTGCGGCTACCCACCCTACCCTCTCCCTCCTCACAAGCGGGGAGGGGTTGACAGAGTACTACCGGATGCCATGCGGGGAAGGGAGGGACCCTGCGGGAGGCGGAAATGCGCTGGTTGGAACGGCTGAGTGAAGGGTTGCGCCGGGGACTGGAACGCCTGTTTCCCACGGAGGGAGAAATCGGCCCCGCTGGCACCTTTGCCTTCAATCCGGAGCGGCCGGGGGACATCGCTTACTTGCTCCTGGACCTGCGGGGGAAAGTACGCCACATTGGACGCCAGAAGTTCGCGGTGGCCAACGTGCACCGGATTTTCCTGCATCCCGACGACATCGCGGAGGCCGAACTGGACGCCATTGGGGACGTACTACGGGAGGAGTTCACCCGCAAATTGGCAGAGGCCATTGACCTGAAGGCGGGACATTTTGCCCTGCCCCTTCCCGGACGGGAAAAAGGTGGGCAACCGCTGTCCACCGTGCAAAAGGTGCGGGTGACCATTGAGCCGGACGAGAACCTGCCGCGCGGCCAGGGGCGTTTGGAGTGGGAATGGAAGGATTTAACCGCCGAACCGGGGTGGGTCGCCCGGTCCTCAGCGGAGGAACGCACCCAAGTTTGGGCTCTGGAGGAGGCTACGGTGGTGGTGTCGCCCGCGCCCCAGTTCCGGGGGAAATTGGTGGTGGAGGAAGGGGTCGAGCCGGGACGAGAATACGATTGGGATAAGCCTTTAATCCGCCTGGGGCGAGGGGAAGCGCACGGGAACGACCTCATCTTGCGCGACTTTGCAGAGAGGACCATCTCCCGCGTGCACGCGGAGATTTTCCGCACCGCAGAGGGGTTCGTCCTGCGGGACCGCCACAGCACCAACGGCACCTTCGTGAACGGGGAACGCCTGCCGGAGGGCGGTGAGCGACTGCTGCAACCGGGAGACCTCATCGGTCTGGGCCCGCGCACCACGCTTCGGTTTCACCTGGAGCCCCCTGCTGCCCCTTGAACACCTCCTTACGCGGCCCCTAAACCCAGGGCCTCCAGCCAGGTGCGCAGGGTCTCAATGCGGGTTCGGTCGTTCTCTGGCAGGCAGAGCGGTCGTCCGCGGGCATCCAGCAACAGCCCCACGACCCCCCCAGTAACAGTACGGACCACCCGGCGGTTGCGACCCTCGCCGGCGTCGAAACCGTGCTGGGGGTGGATGGTAACCTGGGCGGTTGCCCCTTCGGGCAGGGGCAGAACGCGTAGGGTGCCGAAGGTCAGTGGTTCCTCCTGTAAGTTCAGGCCCCCACCCTCCACGGACACGGTGGCAATGGTCTCGCCGGGTTTGGCCAGGCCCACGGGGGCGATGACCGTACCCAAGCGGATGAGACAGTCGCGGTCGAAGACCTGGGCGGCCGCCTCGGGAACCACTTGGGACAGGACGCCCAACTGGGGCATCATGAAGATGCTGTCCACCGCCAGTTCGGTAAACCCTTCGGGTTGGAAGGCGTCCACCAACATCAGGGCGGCCTGCGCTCGGCGGGGAGCGTGAGAAAGCACTCCCCCACTGCCCACAATCAAATCCAGGGCCATCATGTCCACCACCGTTTGGCCAGTCCTCTCCTGGGTCAGAGCCTCACCGATGGTACGTTCTATTTGAATGCCCTTCAGCCCCACGGCCAGCGTCCGATGGTGTTCCAGGGCCAAGCGCAGGGCTTCTCGGGCCAGGGCTTGCTCTATCAGCAGACTGGACAGACTCTGGGGAATGGTGGTGGGGCGAATCATTTTGTTGCGCAGGCTGTTGCGCAGGAGGTCCTCATCCACGCCGAAGGGCACCCAGCGGGTTACCTGGGCCGTTCCGGCCTCGGTGAGCACGTTGCAAATGCTGTAACTCATCCCCAGATTGGCACTGACGGTGCGGTGGAACTGGCCGCCGAACACGGAGAACACGTCGGTAGTGGCCCCACCGATGTCCACCCCCAGGACGTTGAGGCCTCGCTGCTCGGCCACGAACTGCATCATGAGGCCCACGGCCGCAGGGGTAGGCATGATGTCGGTGCTCACCCAGGAGGAAAGTTTCCCGTAGCCGGGGGCCTGCTGCATTACGTGCTCCAGAAACAATTCGTGAATGGCCTCCCGGGCCGGGCCGAGGTTCTCCACCTCCAAGCGAGGGCGGATGTTGTCCACAATGCGCAGGTCCACCGCCTTTTCCAAGATTTTCCTCACTTCCTCTCGGGCGTCGCGGTTGCCTGCGTAGATGACTGGGATGCGGAACCCGATGCCCAGGCGCGGTTTGGGGTCGGCGGCCAGGATGAGTTCGGCCAGTTCGACCACGTGGATTTTAGTGCCGCCGTCGGTGCCGCCGGAGAGCAGAACCATGTCCGGGCGCAAATCCCGCAAGCGGGCAATGCGCTCATGTTCCTCCCGGCCATCGTCCACGGCAATGACCTCCATGACGATGGCTCCCGCCCCTAAGGCCGCTCGTTCCGCACTTTCGGCCGTCATGGCCTTGACCACTCCGGCCACGGCCATTTGCAGACCGCCTCCCGCGCTGCTGGTGGAGAGGTACAAATCGGCTCCAGTCCCTTCGTCCTCGGCCGGGGTCAGCACTCGCCCATCGCGCAGGAGGGTGCAGGCGGTCAATTCCTCCACCTCCCGCACAGCCGAAATAACCCCCACGGTCACGTCGTCGAAGGGGGCTTCCACGGTGGTCGGGGCTTCCCCGCGCACCACCAAACGATATTCCCCATCCCGCTGTTCAATCAGGATGGCCTTGGTCGTGGTGCTGCCACAATCGGTAGCCAGAATGCGTCGCACCTCACTCATGGTTACCTCATTATCTGCAGCCAATCGCGGAGCAGAAATTGCATCCGGTCAATGAACAGGGAAAACCGGGCCATGACCGTGCTGCCAAAGGTGGCCCCGAAGGCAATCATTAGCAACCAGCGGCCCCAACTGGCCGCTCCACGTACTATTTTGTGTTCGTGGCGGAAGGAGAAGAAGAAGTAGACCAGCACACAGGTCAAAGTGAACATGAAAACGAAATTGTTGAAGGCCTGAAATGGGGTCAGGCCAGGGCCGAAGAGGGGCTTGAAGGATTTGGAAATCTGGGGCCCTATCTGGGCCGCAAAGCCCTGAAAGGCCATGCCTGCGGCCAGGCCGAACATGGTGCTGATGATGAGCCGGCTCAGCCAGGCGTACTTCTTGGAGTAAACGGTGTAATATAGTGAGGCTATCAGAGGCGCGAAAATCCAATACCATTTCCCTTCCTGCACCAAGGGGTTCCACCAGTCTACTTGCAACACATCTCGCCAAGTGATGAACACCCCATAGCCCATGGCTACGCCAATGAAAATGTGCTCGAAGAAGCGGTAAATGCGGTTCTCCCGGTACAGGACGGAGAGGATAGCCAAGGTACAAATGGCTCCTACCCAAGCGACAATGCGTTCAACCATGAGTGCCCTCCTTTGCTCCTTGCTTTTCCGCCCGGCGGGCGGCGTACATCCCAATGTTGCCCAAGATGATAAGGATGATGATTAACAGGTGGGCTAAGGATTGGGGTCGCATGGCTTCCGTGCCCTGACCCCGGAAGTCCACCAAGGTTTCGTACTCTGCCGCTCCCTTCATGCCCACCAACAGACCCACCAGTTGGCCGGAGTCCAAATAAGTGTACTGCTCGGGGCCGATGACCGCCGTACACCCCTGGCCGATGGGCACGCCCGCCATGCGGCGCAGGTAGTAGTCTAACATCCCGGCTCCCGTGAATTCCACGATGAGGCCGATGTCTTCGGCCGTTTTGACGTTCTTCATCATGGGAATCTCCTCGACGGGCGTACCCTTCACGTCCTCCGGGATGGTTTTGGGGATGTCCTGCACCAGGGAAAGCAGGGTGGTGTCCACCCCTACCTTGTAGCCCCAGTTGCACCAGTCCACTCCGTACACCCCGCCATAGATTTGAGCCTGTTCCTCCGCGATTTTCTGGGTGTATTCCGGCCCCTGGGGGTTAAAACCCATGATGGCAAACTTCTTCCGGGCCTTCAACAGGTGAGACACTACCGCCACCGTCTGGGGCCAGCATTCTCCCCGGGTAGCCGCTCCCCAATCGGCTGCCACCAGGACAATTTTGTCCTCTGGCACCGCCTCCACGGCCTCGAACAAACGGCGCGCTTCCGGGGTCACCGGCCGGGGCAGGCTGAAATCCTTCAAAAGCGCGAAGGCGATGAGGATTATCACCAAGGCATAAATTATGCGTCGGTCAATGCGCTGTAGTTTGGTCAGGACTTCCACTCCCCTCTCACCTCCTCCCTTTACATCGGCTGCCCAAAATAGGCTCCGCGCTCCAAACTGAGCCAAGTACGCAGGGAAATGGCCAGGTAGCCGAACATAGTTCCAAACAGGATGCCCCGAAAGGCAGCCGCATTGATGCCGCTGAGCAGCCAGTTGGCCAGCCGTTCCAGGCGGAAAAAGCCCAGGAAGCCCAGAGTGCCCTCCGCGGGAATCCAATTGGTGAGTATCACCCCCACCGGCACCTGGCCGAGCATGACGATGAAGGCGGCGACCATCATTAAAGTAGCCTCTGCCGACTTAATGCGAAAGGCCCGGTAGGCAGCGGAAACAATGAAAAAGGCCAAAATGGAGAACATCGTGGATTCCAGCGGGTTCAACATGCCGTTGAAGAGCACCTCGTAGAGACCTTGGCTGAAAGTGTACTGGCCCGGCTCCGTGGGCACTTCGGTGAACCGGGAGCCCAACAGGGGCCAATACTGTTGCCAGAAACCAGCAACTATCATAGCCATCATGGCCACGAAGAAGGCCAGGCTGTTAATCCATCCTTCCCGCCGGCGGACAATGGCCTTGCCGTGCACCGTGCACAGGCTAATCAGCCCCAACCCTACGGTGAACCCGCCCATGACCCGTAAAAAGGTGCCCAGAGGTACAATGTAGCCGGTCAAAGGGTTGCCCTGCTCCGGCCAGAAGAACTCGATGGAGTAGAACAGGCCGGCTAAGAAGGTACAGACCACCGTCAAACGCCGCCGAGCCACGGGAGGCAAAGATTGCAGAAAGGCTATCAGCAACGCCCAGAGGCCAAGGCTCCCCACGATGGCAATGTACAAATACACCCCCTCTACGGGGTAGAAAATGTGCTCTGCCAACCACTTTTGACCAATGCCCGTGAGTTCCTCTTCCATGATTCCTCCTAATGTAAGCGCTTCACCCTCCGCGGTCAGTGCTCTAACTTTTACCCTCCAACTTCTAATTCCCGCTGACGCCCGTTAGTTAACCGCCCTACCCTCCGCTCACTCCCGCAGTGACGAAGTTGAGCAGCCAGTTGTCCGGCTGGCCGTGCAGCAACAGGGCCGCCATTGTCCAGGCTACCCCCAGCAGAATGAGAAGCAACAGAATGAGTTTGCCCCAGTCCTGCCCCACCAAACTACCCAGGAGAGTGGGTTCCCGGGTCAGGTAGGCCGTGGTGGCGTAGTATTCCTCGCCGATGATGGTGTAATCACAGGTGGCGATGAAGAAGGGAATTTGCAGCGCACTGGGCGTCCCGGCGATTTGCACAGCCCCGACGTGCTGGCCCGTTTCGGCCAAAATCAGGGATTCGGCGTAGAAGGTGCCGAAGAAAAAGTTAGTCGCCACCTGCTCTCGGTGCATGATGCCCACTACCCCCGCCGCATAGGCGAACTGGCTGGGGGAGAGGAAGCGAATGTCATTGGGGTCGAAAGCCTCCGGGCGCCCCTCGCTGGTGTAGGCATGGCGCATGATTTCCTCCAGCACCGGAATGGCCATGGGGTCCACCACGGGCACAATGACCCGGTTGCGAAACTGGGCCGCCTGCCGAGTTACGTAGCCGATGACCTCGAAGGCCAGCAGGGTAACGATGTCAATACCCCCCAGGCCCACAGAGAAGAGAACCGGCCGGCCCATTTCCGCGGCCCGACCGACAGCCTCGTTAATGGCATCCACGCCGGGGATTTTGCGGATGAACAGTTCCTTGCCCCGCCGGGCGGCCCAAATGTTGCCGACAATGAGCACGCTCAAAATCGGCAGCAGAATGCCCATGAACAAATTAGCGTGTTTCACCGGGAATCCCCTCCTTCCGTAGCCAATTCCTCAATGCGCTGGATGAGGGCCTCGACGTTTTCCGGCCGGCTCATCAGTTCGGCATACTCCTCCATCCGCTCCGGGCCGATGAAAGGTGTCAGCAGCGGCGAGGCCGCCAGAAAAGCCTGACTGCCCAGAAAAGCCAGCGGTTTGTGCAGTTCCAGAAAGAACACGGCCGGCGTTTCCAGGCGATAATCCACAATGCGCCGAGCAATGGCTTCAAGGAGTTCGCGTCGTCGCTCAGGTGTTAGGTCGCGAATAATCATGGCCTCATTCCTCCCGGAGGCGCTCTGTGGCCCGCTCCCGGACAATGGCGGCCACCACCTCGCGGTTGTGGGGGCAGTTTAAGTACACCCCCCGAAACGGCTCCCACCGCGAAGGCTGGGCCAAAGGGCTCAATTTTATCCCTTCGGGGTCTAAATAGCAACGGCGTACCTCCGGCCAGCGAATCACCCGATGGGAGACCAGACTGCGCATTTCCGCTCCCTCCTCCGTAAGGAGATAGGTAACTGGCCACAGGAAATCCGCCACTGCTCCCAGGAGCAGTAAGGTTCCTGCCACCGTCAGCCACGGCTGCCTGAATCCCACTTGCGCCGCCCCGGCTGCCAAGGCGATGAACCCCAAGGCTAACACTGCTTTCCCCGGTTCCTCAGCCGCCCGATGTACCCGCCAGTGCAGTAAAACCTGTGGCTTGCTTGAGCCACTGGCTCCATTTTGTCCGGAATCAGGGCCTCTGAGCCAACGACCTCTGGGCATAGGAAGTTGTCACCTGTGTCCCTAAGGTTTTTCAGACCTTGCTATTTTATATCACTTTTTTGCCAAAATGTCAAATGAGCCAGAGGGGCGGCTAAAGGAACCGCCCTACCCTTGCATTTTCCGGGCCTACCCTTGCCAGCCGAAGGAAATTGTGATATAATGTCGCTGGAGGATAAACCATGCCCGCAAAACATCCCAAAGCAGATGTCCTACCCGTCACGGAGGGGACCCTCATCATCAACGAGGCCGAGGCCAGTGCCCTGCCGTTGGAACATACCGAAGTCGAAGCACAAGTGACCGGCCCGGTGGCCTCGGTGCGGGTGACGCAGACCTTTGGCAACCCATTCGAGGAATCGATTGAGGTGACGTATTTGTTCCCGCTACCGCATGAGGCTGCAGTGACAGCGTTTGAGATGCGCATTGGTGACCGGGTCATCCGGGGCCGGGTGCAGGAACGGGAGGAGGCCCAGCGCATCTACGAGAAGGCCCGCGCTGAAGGGCGCCGCGCCGGCCTGCTGGAACAAGAGCGACCCAACCTGTTCACGGTCTCTGTGGCCAACCTGGCCCCGGGCCATAAAATTGAAGTTTCCCTGGCCTATCAGGAACACCTGCCCTTTGACGACGGAGAGTACCGTTTTGTCTTCCCCCTGGTGGTCACCCCGCGCTACATTCCCCGGGAGGGCGTGCCCGACGCGCAGCGGGTGGTGGCTCCCCTCCAGCCGCCCGAGGAGCGGCCCGGCGGCGACATCGGACTGACCTTGAGGCTGGACGCCGGCGTGCCCATTGAAGAGCCGCGTTGCCTGTCACATGAGATACAGACGCGGCGCATTGACGACCAGCGCGTGGAGGTGCGACTGGCGAAGAAAGGTGTGATTCCCAACAAGGATTTCGTATTGACCTATCGGCCCGCAGGCGAGACCATCCGGCCGGTGCTGTGGCTGTACCGCGAGAGCGAGGATAGTGGCACCTTCCTGCTGAGCGTGCTGCCGCCCCGTGACCTGACCCCAGAGGAGACCCGGCCCCGGGAGATGATTTTCGTCCTCGACCGTTCCGGCTCCATGGGCGGCACCCCCATTGTACAGGCCCGCTACGCCCTCAAAGCCTGCCTGCGCTGCCTCAATCCGGAGGACACCTTCCACCTTATCATCTTCGACCACGAGGTAAAGACTTTCACCAGGGAACCGGTGCCTTTCACCCAGGAGAACGTAGACCGCGCTGACGCCTTCATAGACGGCGTCGAGGCCCGGGGCGGGACGGAGATTCTGGAGGCCCTGAAAGCGGCGTTGGGGGTGAAGCCGGACCCGGAACGCCTGCGGACCCTCGTCTTCCTGACCGATGGTTCAGTGGGCAATGAGGAGCAGGTGCTGCGTTACCTTACCCGTAACTTAGGTGGGGCGCGGGTGTTCACCTTTGGCATTGGCCCTGCGGTGAACCGTTACCTGTTGAGCAAGTTGGCCAAACTGGGGCGGGGTGCAGCCGAGTTCCTCCTGCCCGAGCAGGACCTCGAAGAGGCCATGACCCGCTTCCAGAACCGGGTCGCTTTTCCGGTACTGACCGACATTGAACTGTCCTGGTCCTACGGCGTCGCGCGGGATGTCTATCCCCAGCCTGTGCCCGACCTGTTCTTAGGCCAGCCGGTAGAAATCGTAGGCCGCTTCCACGGCGGCGGACGCACGACCCTGCGCCTCAAGGGCCAGACGGCCTCGGGGCCGCATACGGGCGAGTTGACCGTGGACTTCACCAGGGCGACGCGGGAGCATGAGGCGCTGCCGCGCCTGTGGGCCCGGGCCCGAATTGACCACCTGTTGGAGCGCGAGCGGGAAAACCCGCAGGAGAAGGCCGCCCTGCGCGACGAGATTATCGGCCTGGCCCTCACGTACTCCTTAATGAGCCCCTACACCTCGTTTGTGGCCGTGGACGAGGTCAAAGAAGGTGAAGCCAAGGGGGCCCCGAAACCAGTGCCAGTATCCCTCCCGCTGCCAGAGGGATTGGACTACGACCTGCTGGTGTACGGACCGAGCCCCCCGCCGGTCCTGGCTTTGTTTTGGGCGGCTGAGCCTCAAAAGGTGGTACATGAGGCTGAAATCCTATGTTGCCGGGTGGCAGCCTTTGCAGAGACTCAGCCCTCGGCGGTCCCCCTCGAAGCGCGGGAGGAAAGTTTGGAAGTAGAGGCTGAGGGGGAGAGCGAATTGAAGGACCGACCGGGTGCAGCCCTGCGCTGGCTGGTGCGGGCCCAAAACGTGAGCGGTTCCTGGGGACGCGGCGAGGGTGAGGTGGCCACAACGGCCGCGGCTGTCCTGGCCTTCGCCCGCCAGGGCCACACCCACCGCCGGGGCTCCTTCCGCCCCCTGCTCGCCCGTGCCCTGCGCTGGCTAAGGCGGCAGACCCCGACCGAACCCACTGCGGCTGCCCTCGTGGCCTGGGCCCTGGCTGAAGTGGCCCGGCAGACCGGCCGGGAGGAAGATGCGGAGGCGGCCCGTCGGGTCCTGGATGCCCTACCCTCGGGCGAGCCTTCTGGTCTGGCCGACGCGGCGTGGCGCGCGGCCCTCAGTGCGGCGCGACAGGCAGGGATTGGGGTGGTGCCGGTAGCAAGCACGCCCAGCCCAGCGCTGCTGCCCAGGGAACTGCACAACTTGGGCGACCTCCAGACCTTGGTCCTCGCGGCCCTTGCCGGCCAGTCCGAAGCGGCCCACCAGTGCCTGGCAGCCTATCAACTCGGGGCCCAGGACCCCGAAGTGGGTGCCGTTCGTGTGGGCTCCCTTCCCCTCGTTACGGCCACGGCCTGGGGAGCCTTGGTGCTGAGTTTGTAAATGGCAATCTGGGCCTCAACGCTCAGTTCCTACGTTTACGGTGAGAGCCCCATTTGGTTTCGGGAAGGGGAAATGTGGGTACTTAAGGATACAGCCATGGAAGTGCCGGAAAACCTGCGTTATGCCCGGACGCATACCTGGGTGCGCCTGGAGGGAGACAACCTCGCGGTAATAGGTCTTACCGACCACGCCCAAAGAGAATTAGGGAACATTGTCTATTTGGAACTGCCAGAAGTGGGTTTTCGCATTACAAGCCCGCAACAGCCTTTCGGAGTGATAGAGTCGGATAAAGCGGCTGCTGACTTGTATTCTCCGGTGTGTGGCGAGGTAGTGCAGGTGCACACGGAACTGAGGGATGAGGTGGAAAACATCAATGAGGACCCCTATGGCGAGGGGTGGATGATAGTGGTGTGCTTGGAGAATCCCCAGGAAGTTGCCAAATTGTTGACGGCAGAGGAATATCGGGCTTTTATTGCCGCCGAAGGTTGACGAAAGGGGGTAATTTGTGCTATACTTAAAGACAGGAGAGTTGGTTAGTTTGGTAACCATCAACTAACAACCACCTAACCTGGGGCTAAGAGGAGGAGGAAAATGGCCAACCAGAAGAAAAAAATTCTGGCGGTGGATGATGAAAAGCACATCGTGCGCCTGATTCAGATTAACCTGGAGCGGGCGGGTTACGATGTGGTCACAGCCTACGATGGATTGGAGGCGCTCAAGAAAGTAGAGGAGGAACAGCCAGACCTCATTGTTTTGGACGTAATGATGCCGCAGTTGGACGGGTTTGAAACCCTCAAGCGGCTCAAGGCCAACCCTGCTACGGCTGAGATTCCGGTGATTATGCTTACCGCCAAGTCGCAAGATGCGGATGTATTTAGGGGTTGGCAGGCAGGGGTAGATTGCTACCTGACGAAACCATTTAACCCTATGGAACTGCTCAGTTTTGTCAAGCGCATTTTTGACAGTTTGGAAGAAATGGAACAGGAAGAGGGGCGGTGGGAAATTTAAGGGTTCAGAAGGCATTGCGGGCAAGGGAAAGAAGAGAGTGAGCGAGCAGAAGAAACGCACCAAAGTGCTGCTCTGGGCAGCCGCGTTGGGTTTTGCCGGGGGCCTGGCGGGGGTTACTTATTACCTGTGGCGGAAGCGGAAACACCAAGACCCCGTGGCCCGGGCAGAGGCCCTGATTTCCGGCTGCCATGCCAAAATTGAACAGATTGAAAACCGCCTGGCTACCTTTCGCGAAGCGGTCGAAGGGCCGGAGGGCTACCGGGCCGCGGTGGAAATGAGGGAGCCGGAAGGTAACGGCCGTCATTCCCGGTTGGCCCTGGGGCGAAGCACTTAGGTAAGGCTTCTCTTGGCCATGAAAGTCATCATCAACCCCGGACATTCTACTACTGACCCAGGGGTAATGGGGCCTACGGGTCTCTATGAGCATGATGCCGTCACCACCGTGGCTCAAGTGCTGCAAGAGGCCCTTCATGAGCGGCGGATAGAGTCTGAAATCCTGGTACAGCCGGGAGGCAATCCCCAGTGGGCCCTAAACCACCTGATGGAACAGGTCAATGCGCGCCAGTCGGAGGTGGACATATTTATCTCCCTCCACTGTGCGGCCGATAAACAGCGCGAGGCCTACGGCACCCGGGTGCTCTACCTTGAAGATTCCGAGGAGAGCAAACTTCTGGCCGAGAACATTCAGAAGCACTTTCCCCGTACCCTGTGGTCAGGGGTTCAGCCCAGTCAGGAATATATCCTTCAACAGGCCCGCTTCCCAGCCGTGGTGATTGAGATTGACCACATCACCAATCCGGAAGTGGAAATGCTGATGAGCCTGCCGGCCTGGCAGGAAAAAGTGGCCGACAACATTGTCAATGGCATCTTTGATTTCATCGGCCCCCAGGACATTAGGCTGTTTATTGATGGGCAGGAAATCTATTCTGACCCGGTGCCGCAACTGGTCTACGGGGATGTAATGGTGCCCGTTCGCCTGTTGGCGGAAGCCTTGGGAGCTACCGTCGAATGGGATAGTGAACGGCGTATCCTCAGCATTTATACTCACCGGACTTCGGAGGAAGAAGAACCCAGCGAAACCCCAGCCCTCTCCGAAGCGAGCCAGGCCTGAACTTATCCCCTTATGCTCTGCCCCCGGTGTAAAATTGGTATGCACGAGCAAAAGCGCAGTTACCACAAACAGCGTAAATGGGTGTGTCCTAAGTGTGGTAAAGTACGCCGGCAACCTGTGCGCCCTCGCCAACGCCGCACCAGCAGGAGTTTTTCCCCTAAACCAAACTAAACCCTTGACAGAAACAGCGGTTTATGCTATCATTAACTTTGCGTGCGGGTGTGCGGCGAGGAGTAAGGTCACCGCGCGCGGAAGAATGATGGTCTGGCTTTTCCCCGTAGGAAAGCCCCTCGTTCTGCCGACCGCCATAAGCCTTCTCTTCACCCATTCCCCGGTCATTGGCAGGTTATAACTTCCTGCCCCGCTGTGGGGTCGGTTTTCCGGTCCCCGTTGGGGTGAGGGTAGGCGGGCGTATACCGCCGTAGTAGTTTGTCATGGAGAGGAGGTGTCGTATGCCAGTTGGACGAGTCCGTTGGTTCGACGATGCCAAGGGTTACGGGTTCATCGAGGTAGAAGGTGGCCAAGACGTGTTCGTTCACTATTCAGCCATCCAACAAAAAGGTTTCAAATCCCTATCGGAAGGCGAGGAAGTCGAGTTTGACATCGAATACACCCCTAAGGGCCCTCAGGCAGTTAACGTCGTAAAACTTGGCCGCCCAAGATACTAAAGCGGTCACCTTAAAAAGGGTGCGAGAACGAGGGGGTGGAGGGAGCGGGTTAGCCATCCGTACCGTTGTTCCGCACCCTTTTTATTTAGGGTATGACTTTTACAACCGCGCCCGGGGTTCCACCAGCCGCTCTTCGGTGCCCAATTTGCGCAGGAAATTGACGAACATCCGATGCATTCGCTCTGCTATGGGCCGGTTCTGTTTCGCTACATTTTCTCTCTGCTGGGGGTCTTCCCGCAGGTTGTACAGTTCTACCGGCACGCCCTCCCTCGTGTACAGCAGCGACCAGGAACCGGCCGTGATGGTCGCCGGTAGATATTCCTCCACCCGTCGCTCGAAGTTGTCCACCACCCGGGTCACTTCGCCGGGATTGTACAAGGGCATGGTGGTCACCACGAAACGATGGGCCAGACGCGCCTCTCCGCGCAACAGGGGCCCCAGCGAGTATGCCTGCACTGTGTCGGGGATTTCCACCCCCACCAGTTCCAGCAGGGTGGGCATGAGGTCGGGCAGGGTAACTACAGCGTTGAGACGCCGCGGTTTGACCCCCGGCACGTAAATGAGCAAGGGCACTCGGGCCACTTCCTCGTACAGCGGTGCTCCGTAGAACCGTCCCTTCTGCATTAGGGCCTTGCCGAACATCCCATGCTCCCCCAGATAGAAGCCGTGGTCAGTAGTGAATACGATGATGGTTTTGTCCAACAGACCCAGGGATTCCATCCGCTCAATCAGTCGGCCGGCCCAGCGGTCTACCATGGTTACCTCACCCGCGTAACAAGCCCGGGCAATTTCCACCTGTTGAGCCGTTAAACCTCGTTCTTCCCAGTACCAGTAGGGCGGCCCGACTTTAGTGCCATCCCACTCAGGCAAGTACAACTCCACGTAGTGCGCTGGCGGGTCCCAGGGTTCGTGGGGGTCCCAGGTGTCCACGTAGAGGAAGAACTTCTCCTTGTAGTGCCGCTCCAACCAGCGCTCAGCCGCCGCGAAGGTCATGGGCGCACAGTAGTCCTCTTCATAACGCCGTTCGTAGTTGGTGTCCGCCCGGTCTCCGCCCTGTCCCCGCACCCAGCGGAAGTCGTGAAAGCCCCGGTCGTACCCATAGCCGTTGCGCACGAAAAACGGCGTGTCCACTACGGCCATGGTCCGATACCCAGCCTCGGCCAGCAGTTGGGGCAGAATTATCTCCTCCCGGGGCAGAGGAGCCCAGCCTAAGTAAGTAAAAGTGAACTTCCCCGTGTAGAGGTCAGCCCGCATGGGCATGGTGGGAAAAGAAGCCGCATAGGCCCGCTCAAATAAGACGCACTCGCGAGCAAAGCGGTCCAAATGAGGCGTGCGAACTTTCGGATTGCCGTAACACCCCAGGTAGTCCCACCGGAGGGTGTCCGAAATGATAACCACTATGTTCATGCTGCACCTCCTTAAGCGGTTTGCCTTCCTCCCAAGTCTAACCCATCCGAGTAGTTTTGTCAAATGGGGTGCAAAAGAAGAAACGTTGTACCGGGTAGGAGTTACGCAGTTGCCTTAGAACCCCTGTCTCGTTAAACTATAGCGCAGGAGAAGTTTCGCCCCCATAGGAAGCGATGCCCATGAACCCCAAAAAGGGCGACGACTTGGACTACATCCATCCCCTCATCGCCGCACAAAGGGTTTTCACCTGCACCCAAGCCTCAGGGCGTCACCCGCAAAAAGAAGATGGCCCCTACTTTAGGTTTATCACTACGCTGGCGTTCACCTGACTGGTGGTAAATTCGGTCCTCTGCTTAGCGGTCACCTCTATGGTATATTTGCCCGGCGGGACTGGCTGTCCCCGCTCATCTTTTCGGTCCCAGAAGGCCACCGGCCCGCGCTGCTGCTTCAAGATGCGCACCACTTGTCCAGCCTCGTTTTTGATGGTCACCTCGGCAACCAGGGTGGGAGGGGAGAGGGAAAAATGGATTTTCACTCGCCCATCGGGCTGTACCGTTGCCCGTACACCGGTCAGTTGCACCGTTCCCGCAATGATTCTGACCTCACCCGATTTAAACCTGCGGCTGAAACCTCCAAAGCCACCCCAACCGCCACCGTAGTCACCTCCTACCCCCCCCAAGCCGCCGTATCCTCCAAAACCGCCGTATTTCCCAGCGCCTCTCGGCCCAGTAACGCTCACTTGGGGCGGGGGGGCGATGATGAACTGGCGTCTGTGCCAATCGTAAACCTGGCGCAGGCCGGTCTGCTCCAACAGCAGCCGCAGGGCCTCGGAGAGGGTTACAACCCGCAGTTGGGCCGTGACTTTCAAATCTTTCGGCACGGCCTCGTCCACGACGATGGTAACGCCCGCACTTTCCCCCAACTGCCGAAAGGCCTCCCGTACGGGCACATCAGTTACGCTCAGGCTGACCACTCGTACCGCATCCCCAGGTGGCATTGGCATCCCCGATAAGAATAACCTGTCCCCGGAAACAGCCGGCTGGAAGGCGGGTGCAAAACCCGGCACCACGGCATAAACCTCCGGCAGACCTTCCTCCTCCAGAGGAACACATTCCGACCCCGCGCTCCGGGCTATCGCCCGCAGGGCCTCCACGGCTGGCACATTTTGCAGGCGAACGGTGATGGTAGTTTCCCTGGGTACATAGGGGGAAATCAACAGATTGAGCCGGCCAACCTCGGCAATTTTGACCAGCACGGCCACCATCGGAGCGTTAGTGGCGGAGAGGGTCACCCGCCCTTCCTCTGCCGGTTCTACGGTCAACCGCCCCTGTGCTCTTGCTGGCTCGGCAGGTTTTGGCCCGACGAATTGTGGTACTGGTGCCGCGTCCAGTTGCTCTGCCGCCCGAGGCAGGGCTTCTGGTGCGCCAGGTACTGCCAAACCTGCTGATAGCGCCGGTGGGCCTGGGGGCCTCAGTTCGCGAACGCGAACCGGCGCCCTTCTTCTCTCCCTCCATAGCAGGCGGACCGACTTCAACCTTCCTTCTGGCACCGTCCCCGGAGGCTTGACTACATAGGTGCCATCGCGCACTTTACAGGTCAAACCAATCGGCTCAGAGATTATCCGCAGGGCCTGTTCCGCCGACACACCGTGCAGGGTCAGGGTCACCCGCTGTTCCTTGAACCGTTCGTCCAACAGGATGTTGACTTGCGCTGTTTCAGCAATTAAGTTCAATACCTCCACCAAAAGGGCGTCCTTAACAGTCATATCGAGGGTTAAAGTTGGCCTCTCCTGGGCCACAGCGATTGTCAGCAGTCCTCCCAGCAACAGCCCTATCAGTCCTCCTCCTTTCGCCAAACTACGACCAATGCGCGTTTTCATCGCCTTCCCTCCTTTCTGGTTGAGCCGATTCCCGGTCGGTCAAGGGCAGATACTCCATTTCTAAGACAGGTTCCCTCCGGCCGTCCAGGGAAATGGTCCCCCACACCCGCCGTACCTCTCCCCGCTGGGGGTCGGTCACCTCCACGTAGTACGAGGGCACCGGCCGGGCCACTACGATGCAGTAGGAACCCGTATCCGCCTCAGTTTCTGCCTCCTTTCCCGTTGCAGGCATGACCTCCGCTTTCACCACTTCGACTGAGGCACCTATTGGCTCCACCGGGGGTATTTCCGCAGAAGGAGACGAAACGGGACGGGCCGGAGAAGGATTTGCCCCTCCTCCTTCCTCCTTCGTCCCCCTCCTTTTTTCCCCGCTGTAAGGCGGTTTATGCCTCGGAGGCCTTGCCGGAGGGCGTTGGGCCATTTTCACCGGCTCCTTCCCTGGACGAGGGGTAGGCTTAACCGGAGCAGCGAGTTCCCTGGGGGACAAGGTGCTCTGCTCCGCCGAGGACTGACCTTTCCACCCCTCTCTTTCCCCCCGCGGGCGAGGGGAAGCGAAGGGGGGGGCCGCAGACGGGGAAGGCAGGGGAGGGGTTGAGGTAACGCTACGGGAATCCGCGGGGCTGTTGGGCAACTGAGCAATGGGGCCGAATTGCCCAATTGCCGAATGGTCCACTGCCCTGCTCTCTGCGGTAAGGGAGGAGGGCATAGGGGGGAGGGCGGTTTCCGGGGGAATCAGCCGCATCCAGAGCAGGGCCAGCGCGGCGGCCAAACTCACCCCTAAGAGGGCCCAGGGCCCCGGTCGCGCACGGGGCGGTGGTTGGGCCAGGGCTGACCGCACCCCGACCAACAGGTGGAGGGGAGCGGACATCGGGGGCAGTGGTTCCTCCAACAGGCGCATCGTCTGCCGGAACCTTTCCCACTCCTCCCGGCAGGTCGGACACACCTTTAGATGGCCCTCCACAGCCCGGCGGGCTCGCGCCGAAAGGTCCCGTTCTAAAAGGCGCGAAAAGAGGTTTCTGGTCCGCTTACAGGTCTTCATCTTCGTCTCCGAACAACTCCTGATAGCGGCGATAGAAGGCCTGGCGGGCGCGGTGCAGGCGAACTTTGACCGCGTTCATTGAGGTGCCCAACACCGCCCCAATCTCCTCGCAGGACAGGTCTTGGTAGTACTTGAGCACCAGGACTTCCCGATGGGCCGGAGGCAAATCCCGCAGGACGGCCTGAATGCGCTCCCGACGCAGGAGGTGGGTCAAATGGGCCTCTACCGGGTTGTCCCCGGCGGACATTTTCATTGTCTCTCGCACTCGGGCCTCCCGTCGCTGCCGGCGGGCGAAAGAATGGGCGGTGTTCACCGCAATGCGGTACAGCCAGGTGGCGAACGCCGCCCGACCGCGAAACCCCCGCAGGCCACGATAGGCGTGGACAAACGTCTCCTGCGCGGCGTCGCGGGCGTCCTCCGGGTCGTCTAACAGGCCGAGACAAAGGGTATAGACCCGGTCCTGATACCGATAGAAGAGAAGGTCAAAAGCCGTCGTATCCCCTTCTAAGGCCCGCTGTACCAGGGCCGCGTCCCGGGCCTTTGCCTCGCCCCGGAAACCTTCGTCCTGCGCCGGCGCCAATTCCCTCACCATCAGTCAAACCTTAGAACCTTTTACCCTTTAGACTCCCCCGTTCCCCATAAGGTTACACTTTCCTACCCTTCCTCTTCCAACCGCTGGGCGTAGGTTTTCAAGTCCTCCCGCAGCGGCCAGAGTTCGGGGTGGCTGTCAATGTATTTGTCCAGCGCCTCCAAAATGCCGATGTGTTCTGTAATCTCCACCCGTACTGGGGCCTTCTTGGGTTCCAAACGCCGGGCAAGGCCGGCGACGAAGAAAGCCGGTTCCAAGGCCGCCCGCACGGCCCTCAAATCTATGGCTGCGGATTGTTCCTCCGTGCAGGTGTAGGTCACCCGGACTACGGCCCCGACCAGGTCGTGCCGGCGCAGTTCCCGCAGGATTTTCTCGGTGGGGTCCTCGTGTTCGCCGATGGTTACCTCTATGGACCTGAAAGGTCGGGCCGGGGTCTCCACGAATTGATAGGTGGTGGTGCGGGTCGCGGGAGTGGAAGGACCCTCCTCCGGCTGGACGATGCTCACCAAACAGAAGCCTTTGGAGTCGCCCGCCTCTCCGAAGTCAATCCGCTCAATGCTGCCCGGATAAACCACGTGGGGCTTGCCGGAGGGGTTTAAGTCCTGATGTTTGTGAAGATGGCCCAGAGCCACGTAGTCAAAGGCCGGGTTGGCCAGGGTGCTCGTCTGGAACACCGGGTCGCTGCCAATCATAGTTGAACGCTCGGAACCCGCGTAAGTGGCCTGCGCGGCGGCCAGATGAGCCAGCAGTATCGAGGGCACGGCCGGGTCCACCTGTTTGGCCAACTGCTCCAAGAGGCGGGCACAAATTCGCTCCAGAACCCCTCGCACTTCGGATTCCGGCAGGTCTTTGTACTCCTCTTTGGCCATCAACGTGCTGCGAGTGGGCCAGGGGAAGCAAAGCACCTGCACCGGCCCGTGGGCAGTCTCCAGGCGGACAATTTCGGGTTTGGTGACCACGGTTACGTGTTCAATGTCCAGCGCAGCGAAGATGTCAATGGCCGTAGCCCGGCCAAAGGCCACCGGAAGGTCGTGGTTGCCGGGAATCATCACTACGGGAATGCCCCGCTCGCTCAGGCGGCGAATTTGCTCGGCAAAGGCCCGTTCCTGGGTGGGATTGGGCGTACAGGTGCGATAGGCATCCCCCGCGAAAAGTACGCAATCCACCCGTTCCTCTAAGGCCCTATCCACGGCAAAGGAAAGACACTTGACGAAATCCAACAGCCGGGTGTGCAGGCCGGTGGCCGGGTCAATGCGCCCGTAGTTTTCCAGGCCAATATGCACGTCCGCAAGATGCAGCAACTTAAGCGACATGTCTGTCTTTTAACCCCACCGGGGAATCCAGGGGCGGCTCCCCTTAGCCGCCTTAGCCCTCAACCGTCAGCAGGAAGGCCCCGACGCAAACGGAAAAAACCCCCAAGGCCCCGGATTGAAATCCGCGGCTACTCCTACTAAGTCGGTTCCAAACCGACTCAACCAACTTCAGTTGGTTTGGTAACCTTAGCCCA
>DTZQ01000490.1 GCA_012961305.1 Armatimonadota bacterium
ACGAGCGTTTAGACTGTCCGTCTGCCCGGCGGCCAGTAGGTTTAGATGTGAGAGGTGTCCATGTATCTCCCCGATAAATCAGGAAGGTTTATGGCCCCTCTCACACTCCCCCCTTTCTTCTAATTGTTGTAGAGCCATCGGCGTAAGGCCCAGTTTCCGAGCCAGGGTCTCTTCATCTCGCCAAAGCCATATCTCCAGTTCAGGGGCAATGACAATATACTTGGCTCTCTCTCCCAAACCTCGTTGGTACAACATTTTTGGGAGCGCACCTTGCCAGGTGGAACGAGAGCGATAGCCTTTTTCCTTACCGCTCCCCACGAAGTCTACGAGGAGAAGGACATAATCAAATTCCTGCCGGCTTCTAACAGCCGTCTCAACCCCCTCGTACGACGCCAGTTGAGAAGGAGGAATATGCTTTTCTACCTCCCACCCGCCGGGAGGCAGGGATACCCTGAACGAAAGGACACGTTTGAGAACTGCCCGCAAAACGGCTACATCGTCAGGCCCTTCCACCCATATTTTCAACCGCTTGCGTTCCCCTCTGCTCACAATACCCCACTCCCGAAGAGCCGTGCCAACTCGCCCCGCTGGGAAGGTTTTCCCTCCCATCGCTCCACTTTGGTCGCTCCGTGGTCCAGTCGGAACCGCAATAAATGTGCGGGCTGGACCACTTCATCGAAGTCCAGAAGCAGGAGCGAATGGGTAGCGACAAGCACCTGGGCCCCTCCGTACTGAGCCAAGTTGTGCAATGCCTGTATCATCAATTCCAATGCTTGGGGATGAACGCCATTTTCGGGTTCTTCGATGAGCCAAACCGTATCTTCCGTGTCCTCCGGCGGTAGGTAAGGAAGTATCGTCAAGGCCAGCAGCCGCAAGGTGCCATCGGAAACTGCCCATTGGGGCACGGGACCACCGTTGTGAAAATGCAGTAATAGGTACAAAGCGTTGTCCTCCCGGCGCTGGTGGCACTCTATCCCTCCCAGAGGAAGTTCTATGCGGAGAAAATCCAGCCACTGTTCAAAGGCCTTTGGATGGTCTTGCTGCAAACGCATGACCACTTTGGGGAGATTGGAACCATACAAATCCAAGTGTTCACTGGCCGTAAAGGGGCATGGGTAGCGCATGAGAGCGGGATGGAGTTGAAGACGAAATACTCGGTTTTTCAAGAAATTGCGGAACCATCCCGTTCCATTGCGTCCGAGGAGAACGTGGAACGGGCCCAGCGGAACCCGAACGGCCTGGAGGCATTTGTAATTGTAGGCTTCCAGTTGTCGAATGCTCATGGTTATCGGTACCTTCCCACTTCGGCGCGAAAGCAGGGCCTTCGCACCCCAAAACAAGTTGAACCCTATTAGTGCACAATTATACCCAATTCCCCGGAAAAAGTCAACTTCCTGAAAGGGAATGGCGCTGCGGGGGAGAAATATCAAACTGGTTGTTACCTGCCTTCCTCCAATTTTGGCGGATTTGTAACCCTGGTGCGTATTAAAAATACTGGAGGAGAAATCGTCATGGCTGACCAACCTTCGCCCCCATCGCCAGCGCTTTCCGTCGCCGAGGGACTGGTGACCCAGGTTTCGGATGAGGCAGTCATTGACCGCTGCCTGCAGGGCGATTTGGAATGTTTTTCCATTTTGGTAGACCGCTACCGGGAGGCCATCTACGGTTTCGTGCGGCACCTCATCGGCGACCCGGAGGAAGCCTGCGATTTGGCCCAAGAGGCTTTCGTGCGGGCCTACGATGCTCTGCCACGCTTCCGCCCGGGGGCGAAGTTCTCCTCCTGGCTGTACACCATTGCCGCCAACCTGTGCCGCAGTTGGCTGCGCAAGCAGAAACACCGTCCCCTGTCCTTAGAAGAACTCTCCCCTGAAGGCGAACCAATCGGCCCGGAAGGGAGCCAACTGGAAGTCGCCTCGCCAGAGGAAATCCATGCGCAGCGGGAGTTCCGCCGGCGCGTGTTGCAAGCGGTGAACCAACTGCCCACCAAGTACCGGCTGGTGGTCATCCTGCGCCATCTGAACGACCTGTCCTACCAGGAAATGGCCGAAGTGCTCAACCTGCCGGTAACTACGGTGGAGCACCGCTTGCGCACGGCGCGGGAGATGCTGCGGGGGAAATTGCGGCGCGAGTTGGAAGGGTGGCTGTGAGGAGGTGGGGTTATGCGTGACCAGGAGCGCTGGAGCGAGGAGCAGTTATTGGAGCTGCTGCCGGCCTTTTTGGACGGCGAGTTGGACCCGGCCCAGCAGGAGCAGGTGGAGGCCCTGTTGGAGCGCAGTGAGGAAGCCCGCCGCCGGCTGAAAGAACTGGCCCGGCTCATTAATGCCTTAGATGAAACCATCACCACGCCCTCCGTGCCGGAAGGCTTCACCCCACAAGTCATGGAGCGCGTGCGCCAGCGGCAGGCGCAACGAGGATGGCGGGCCCGGTTCGCCCGCTGGCCGGTTGGCGTCTGGCTGCGCTGGGCCGCAGAGGGAACTGCCTTGGTCGGCTTGCTCCTGCTGTTGCTCGTGCATCCCTGGAACCCCTCCGTCAGTCCCTCCGAGGTTCAAGTCCTCGTCCCACCCCAGTTCCTCTGTGCCAGCCGCGCCGCAGTGCGGGTTGTGGCCCGGCGACACGATACGGGCGAACCCTTGGCCCAGGCCCCAGTGTATCTGAGTTTGCACGGGTCGGGGCGCCACGCGACGCTGCTCACCGGCCGCACCAATGGGCGGGGAACCCTGGATGCCTCCTTTACTCTGCCCCCGGACTTCGACGAGGGTTCCTACCTCCTCACCGTAGAGGCCCGCACCCGCTACGGCACCGAGAGGGTCACCCAACCCGTTCAACTCCGCCGAGCCTACCGCATCCTGCTGACTACGGACAAGCCCGTCTACCAGCCCGGACAGACCATCCACCTGCGCACCCTGACTTTCGAGGTGGGTACGCAGCGTCCGGCCACCGAACGACAGGTGATTTTCGAGGTGGAAGACCCGCGCGGCAACAAGGTGTTCAAATCCATCCAGCGAGTCAGCCAGTTCGGGGTTGCAGCCGCCGATTTCACCCTGGGCCAGGACATCTTACTGGGCCCCTACCGGGTGCGGGCAACGGTGGAGGGGAGGAGTTCCGAGCGCACGGTGGAGGTCAAACGCTACGCCCTGCCCAAGTTCAAAGTGGAGGTGCGGCCGGAACGCTCCTTCTACCTGCCCGGCGAGGAAGTGCGGGGGACGGTGCGGGCGGCCTATTTCTTCGGCAAGCCCGTGGCCCGGGCCAAAGTGTGGGTGGAACTGGCGACCTTCGACACCGATTGGAGCCCCTTCGCCAAAATTGAGGGGCGCACCGATGCGGAGGGGACGTTCACCTTCGCCTGCCGCCTGCCGGACACGGTTTATGGCCAGCCGGTCGCCCAGGGCCTTGGTTCCCTGCGGGTGGCGGCGACGGTGGTGGACGCTGCTGCCCACGCCGAAACGGCCAGTCGCTTCCTGCCCGTTTCCGCCCAGCCCCTCCTCTTGGACGTGCTGCCCGAAAGTGGCACCCTGGTGCCGGGGGTGGAGAACTTAGTTTACCTGCTGGCTTCCTACCCCGACGGCTCCCCCGCCCAGGTGGAACTCACCATTACCTCTGCCCAACCCCACGTAGTCCCCGTGGCCGCGGCTCGCCTGCACACCGACGCCACCGGCCTGGCGGTGTGGCGAGTTGTCCCGCCCGCCGAACGGTTGACCCTGCGGTTCGTGGCCCGCGACCGGCAGGGAAACCGAACGGAAGAAGTGCACACCCTCACCGTCACCAACCCCCTTCAAGCCCTGCTCCTGCGGCCGGATAGAGCCTTCTACCGCGCCGGGGAGACCCTGCACCTGCTCCTTCTGGCCCCGGGACGGACCACGGGCACTGCCTACCTGGACTTCGTCCGCGAGGGACAGACCGTCCACACCGCCAGCACGACCCTGACCAACGGCCAGGGAAGGCTGTCCTTCGACCTCCCGCCCGACCTGTTCGGAGCGCTGGAACTGCGCGCCTACTTGCTGAGCGAAGGGGGTTTGGTGCGGGACACGCGGCGGGTGGTGGTGGAATCGCCCCGCGATTTGCAGGTCACGGTGGAGGCCGACCGCGCCGTTTACCGCCCCGGCGAGGAGGCCCGGCTGCGGTTTGAGGTGAAGAACGCCGCCCAACCCAGGCCAGCCGCGCTGGGGGTGGACGTGGTGGACGAAAGCGTCTTCGCCCTCCGCGAGTGGCAGCCGCGAATGGAAAAGTTGTACTTCGAGTTGGAGGAGGAACTGTTGACCCCCCGGGCCGAGGTGCACAGGGTTTCCCTGCCAAAACTGCTTCAGCCGGGGGAGGAAGCGAGGGTGAAACCGGAACTGGGCTGCGCGGCCCTGGCGGCCTACGACCCCGGCTGGGATTTCGGCCTGAGGATGGTCAGTTCCTACCAGGCCAAAATGGAACGGGCCCAAGTCCGGCAGGAACGGTTCTTCGCCACCCTGCGGGTAATCGGTTGGGCCTTGCTCCTGCTGACGATGTGGGGCGGGTTCTCCTGGGCGGCCCTGCGGGCCGGAGGTATCCGGCGGCAGGATAATACGCGCTGGCAGTACTGGGGGAAGTTCCTGGGAATGGCGGTGATACTCGGCGGAAGCACCTTCTCGGTGGGAACCTGGCTGGCCCAGGGACTGTGGTGGTGGAGCGAATGGGCGGTGCTCCTCATGGCTGCGAGTGGGTGTTGGGTGCTGCTGACGGTGATTTTGCGTTTAATCCGCGTCCGGAGACGGGCCTGGCTGGTATTGCTGGCTCTCCTGCCCCTGTTGACGGTTTTTCTCCCCCCGGTTTTCCTTCGAGTGCGAGAGAAGGCCCGCAGGGGTCCTCCCCAGGCTGAACTACTGCAAGCAATGCCAGCAGCAGGAGAAATGGGGGCGCCGGGGATGGCGATGATAGAGGGGGTTGAGGAAGAAAAGGCCCTGGCGCCGACTGCCAGGCCCCCGGAGAGGCCGGCTGCCCCGCCGCGCCTGCGCCGGTTCTTCCCGGAGACCCTGTACTCCAACCCGAACCTGCTTACCGATGAGCAGGGAAAGGCCGAGTTGCGACTGTCCCTGGCGGACTCGATTACCACTTGGCGGCTGTCCGCGCTGGCCTCCTCGGCCGCGGGCGAGTTAGGTGCGGCCACCTACAGCCTCCGGGTGTTCCAGGACTTCTTCGTGGACTTGGATTTGCCGGTAGCCCTCACCCAGGGCGACGAAGTTTCCCTGCCCCTCGCCCTGTACAACTACCTCCCGGAGCCCCAAACGGTTCGCCTAAAACTGGTTCCTTCGCCCGCCTCGGCCGCCTGGTGCACCCTCTTAGGCCCCGCCGAGCGGGAGGTGAGGCTCCAGCCTAACGAAGTAAGGGTGGTTTACTTCCCCCTGCGGGCCGAACGAGTGGGCACCCACACCCTGACCGTGTGGGCCTACGGCTCCCGGATGAGCGACGCCCTGGAACGGCAGGTGGAAGTCCTGCCCAACGGGCAGGAGTTCGTGCTTACCCGCAACGGCCGGTTGCGGGAGGACCTGACGGAAACCCTGACCCTGCCCGCGGACGCCATTGCCGGAGCCAGCCGCCTGCAAATCAAGATTTACCCCGGCCCCCTGAGTCCCATCGTGGAGGGCCTGGAGGGCCTGCTGCAAATGCCCTCCGGCTGCTTCGAGCAGACCTCCTCCAGCACCTATCCCAACGTGCTGCTGTTGGATTACCTGAAGCGCACCGGCCAACTCACCCCAGAGGTTCAGGCGAAGGCGGAGCACTACATCAACGTCGGCTACCAGCGGCTCCTCACCTTTGAAGTCGAGGGCGGAGGGTTCGAGTGGTTCGGCCACCCGCCAGCGAACCAACTCCTGACCGCCTACGGACTGCTGGAGTTCACCGACATGGCCCGGGTTCATCCCGTAGATGCGGCCCTCATTGAGCGCACCCGAGGCTGGCTGCTGAGCAAACAGGAAGCGGAGCGGGGGGTGTGGGTGCCGGAGGAGCAGTACTTGCACGATTGGGGCGAACTGGCCAGCAGCGAACTGCTGACCACCGCCTACATCACCTGGGCCCTGGTGTCTTCGGGTCACGCTGACGAGCCGGGCGTGCAGCGGGGGTTGAACTACCTGCGAACCCACCTGCGGGAGGCCAACGACCACTACACCTTGGCTCTCTGTGCCAACGCCCTGGCGGCGGCCAACCCCCGCGACCCGGCGGCTCAGGAGGCCCTCCAACGGCTGGTCAACCTGCGACGGCGGGAGGAGGGACAGGCTCCCTGGGGTGCCCACTATCGCACGGTCACTTATTCGCACGGGTCGGCCGCGGATTTGGAGGCCACCGCCCTGGCCCTGCACGCTTTGCTCCTGGGCGACAGTTCGGAGCACGAAGTCATCCAGCAGGCGTTGGATTACCTCTTGGCCCGGCGGTCGGCCAGCGGAACCTGGGGCTCCACTCAGGCGACGATTTTGGCCCTGAAGACCCTGTTGCTGGCGCAGGAGAAAGGCAGTCCGAAAGCAGTGAAGGCCACGGTGCGGGTGGAGGTCAACGGTACAGCGGTAGAGACGCTGGAACTCAGGCCGGAGGATGCCGATGTGGTGCGAATAGTGGACGCCCGAGAGCACCTCCGGCTGGGGACTAACAGGGTGACCCTGCACTTCTCCGGCCAGGGGACGGTGCTGTACCAAATCGTGGGCACTTACTATCGGCCCTGGGCCAACCTTCCGTCCCCACCGCAAACGAGGCTGGATTTGTCCGTGGCCTACGACAAAACCCGGCTGCGCCGTCACGACACCCTCACCTGCGAGGTCACCCTGCGCAACCGGCAGGCGGAAACGCTCACCATGGTCTTGGTAGATGTGGGCGTGCCGCCGGGCTTCACCGTACAAGCGGAGGACTTACAGCGGCTGGTCCAGGCCGGGGTGGTTCAGCGGTACGAACTCACCGGGCGGCAGGTCATCCTCTACCTGGCGGAACTGCGGCCTGGACGCCCTTTGCGCCTGCGTTACACCCTGAAGGCCCGCTATCCCCTGCGGGTACAGACCCCACCCTCACGGGCCTACGAATATTACAACCCCACAGAGGAGGCCCTAACCGCCCCCGTGCGCCTGCGAGTTTCGTAGAGGTGATAGACGTGAACGTAACTACTCAGCCGGTTCAACATGATTGACCGGAATGAAAATACCGGTTAAAATTATGGTGGTGAATTGAGACGGGAG
>DTZQ01000491.1 GCA_012961305.1 Armatimonadota bacterium
AAGGAGGTTATAGTCATGGAGAAATGGCCCATTGGGGTATTTACCTCCATCGGCGCCGGATTGGGTGCTTCGCTGGAGGCGGTAAAGGAGTTGGGCGTGCCGACGGTGCAGTTGCACGCCCCGCCCAAGGAACTGCGGACGCCGGAGAAGGCAGCAGAGATTAAGCAACAGTTTGCCGAGGCGGGCATCACGGTCACCGTAGTCTTCTGCGGCTTTCCCGGGGAGAGTTATGCCGACATCCCCACAGTGCGCAAAACGGTGGGACTGGTGCCCCCGGAACTGCGGGCTGAGCGGTTGCAGACCACCAAAGAAATTTCCGACTTCGCCAAGGCTCTGGGCGTGGACGCCATTGCCATGCACATCGGGTTCATCCCTGAGGACCCGGCGGACCCCGGCTACCGGCCCATCGTAGAAGTGGCTCAGGAGGTATGCGACTACTCTCAGGCCAATGGCCAGCGGTTCCACTTGGAGACCGGGCAAGAAACGGCGGAGGGCCTGCTGCGGTTCATCCACGACGTAGGTCGGGACAACCTGGCAGTTAATTTCGACCCGGCCAACATGATACTCTACGGCTCCGGCAATCCCATCGAGGCCCTCAAAAAGGTCGGCCAGTATGTCAAGAGCGTACACTGCAAAGACGCCAAGTGGGCCGCCCGGCCGGGGGAGGAATGGGGCGAGGAGGTGCCCCTGGGCGAAGGCGACGTGGGGATTGAAACTTTCCTGCGCACCCTGAAAGACTTAGGCTACGAGGGGCCCCTGACCATTGAGCGGGAAATCACGGGCGAGCAGCAGAAGAGGGACATCGCGGCGGCGGTCAAACTGTTGGAACGCCTGCGGGCAGAGATTTGGGGGACCTGCTGCTAATGAGGCAAACCATTGGGGATTGGGGCAATTGGGCAGGCTTCACCAGGACTGAGTGCTGAGGGACTCGGTACTCACGACTCAGTCTTCAGTCCTTTCTCCCAGTTGCCTAACGGCCCGGAATTTAACATTGTCGAGTTATTCCCCAAAGTGCAACCACAGGGGAGAGGCCCAGGCAATTTCTTCGTTGGCCTGCATCACCCGCACGTAGTAGTAACTAACCCCCGTGGCCGGGGCGGCTGTGTCCCGCCAGGTGAAGTCCACCACTCGCTGGTTGGGCTGGGTGGTGTACACGATGTGATTGTCCCGCACGATGTCCACTTGGGTAACGGTGGCGGTGCCCTCGATGTGCACCAAGATTTGGGGCGGCTGGGTCACCGTAAACTCCTCGCCCATGAGGTGCTCGCCCAAGCGCACGTCCACTAAGATGTTGTCGGTCGCACCGTAACAGTGCCGCTGTTTGAAAGCGTTCAGGATGGCTTCGCGGGTGGGTTCCTCCACGAACACCATGGCATAGGAGATGTGGGTGGAGATGTGGTCGGAGGAGGCCTGGAAGCCCAGCCGATAGCCCTTCGCCAGGGCATTCCACACGAACCCAGCCGGCCGCCAGCCGCCAAGGGAGTTCTGGGCATTTCCGCTGCGCGGTGCTCCTTCGTATTCGTAGGATTGGCGACAGCCTTGATAGATTTCCACGACCGGCTCAACCTCCGGGTCATTGTCCCGCCAATCGGTGCCCATATCTGTGGCGCTGGTGTGGACCGCACAGATGCCGTTAAACTGCTTCAAGTACCGATAGAGCATGGGGGTATCGCGGACGCTGACCTTATTGGGCTTGGGTTCCTCGCCCTCCTGGGGGGCCAGGCGGGGCAGAGTGCGAATGCCTCGACGGGCGAACATGGGATTGCGGTGTCCATCCGGGTAGCGCACGCTGCGCTCATAGGTGAACATGGGAACGAAATGTGGCCCTACCTGGAAGGCATCAGACAACTTCTGGGTAATCCACCAGGGGTACTCCCGTCCCCCGCCGTTGTCGTGGTCGCCACAGCCAATCCAGTCCAGGGCCGCCGCATCCAATCCGTAGCGGAACATGTCTACCAGCGGCCCGTCTCCTCCCCCATCGCCAGAGATTTCGGTGTGGCGGTGGAACTCGCCGCGCAGCAGTTGATAGGTTCGGCCCCCTATGGTGACCCGGTAGTTCCGCAGCCGGGCTACGTCTTCCGTCTCAGGGGGCGGGGAAGGAAGTGGCGTAGGGGCAGGGGTAGGGGGCACGGGCTTGAGTACCGGGTCGGCCCTGGGGAAAGCAGGGGGTAACAGCAAGGCCCACAGGTCATTCTTCACTCCGCGGTTCAATCCCCGATGCTGTCGGCCGTCGCTGTTGGACACCACCAGTAGATGTCCTTCCGGACCGCGCGTTAGAGCAGGGCGGTTGTCCAGAATGCCGTCGGTGTCAGGCAGGAGCAGGAGCGGACTCCAATGGTCACCCAGGTAGGTAGTGGCATAATCCAGCCAGGTGGTACCTACACCGGTTCGCAGTCCCTGCCGGTGGCGGAAAACCAACCACACTCGACCCTCAGCATCCACCCCCAAGCGGGCGAAGGAGTTCATCTGCTGCAGGAATGGGGGTTGGTCTGTCAAGGGTTGCACCACAGGGGCCTGCAGCCGACCCTCAGCCCAGCAGCGAACCTGCACAGTGCGGTTGCGGTACAGAGGAAGGTTCGCCCGGTCCAAAGCCCCCCAGTCCTTGCCCCATCCGGGCGGCGACTCCTCCCAGGCAATCCACAGGCGGTTCTGCTGGTCGTAAACCAAAGCCGGCCGCACCTCGAAGTTCAAGGTGGCAGCCACCGGCACAGGCTCACCGAACCCCTGCCCGGGGAGGCGTTCGCGGAAGTACACGTCGTAGTCGCCCTTCTGGTAAGTGTCCCAGGCAATGGCCACGGCCCCGCTGGTCGCGCAAGCGATGGCCGGAGCCCATTCGTTGCGCGGACTGGCAGCGATGGTCAACACGTCCGACCATTTCTGGCCCTCGTAGGTCAGGGCCAAAATGTTGGCATTGTCGCCGCGAAAGCCCTGCCAGGCAAGCCAAACCGCGCCTTGGGCGTCGGTAGCAGCCACGGGGAACAGGTCAGGACCGGGGTCAGAGGTCAACTGCACCACCTCCGAGGCCGGTTGTAGGTTCGGACTAACCCTCCGTCCGTACAGGTCCCAGTTGCCGTTCACGTTGGCAGACCAGATGACCCATACGGTTCCCTCGCGGTCTACGGTTACCGTTGGCCGGTACACGTCCTGGCCCGTATCGGTGAGGGCCAGGGGTTCCGACCACTGGCCGTTCCGACAGCGCAACAGAAAAACCTGGTCTCCCCCGGGCGGAGTGGCTAAGTCGTCGAAATTCTCTGGCTCCTTTTTGTACCGAACCCCCAGTTGGGCCCGCTCCGGCAGGCCCAAAGTGTAGCCTACGTAGGCCACCCAGACGGTCCCGTCCGGGGCGGTGGCGGCAGCCGGGAAGTCGTTCTCCGTTTCCGTGCGGGTGATTTGGACGCTGGCGGCCACACGCTCGACCGCCACACGTTCCTCCAAGAAGCGCCGAGTACGTCCCCAGGGCACTTCGGAAAGGGTGAAGGCAAAATCACCCTGTTGGGTGGTGACTTCTACGCGGGCATGTTCTGGGGCGGCCAAGATAGCAATGATGCCGTTGGCATCCACGGGGCGTTGCTCCGGGGGAATCCGCCGAGCCGCTCGGCCAAACAGGCGTCGGCGGCGGCTCATAGCCCGCCAACTGGTGCCCTCAATGCGGTCATTGCGGATGAAGCGCCAGCCCTCCAGGCGCAGTACCTCCCCCGGCGCTACGGTGAGGGAACCGTCCCAGCGGGTAGGCTTCTTGTCCCCCAGGCCCAAGCGGATGCGCAAGCCAATGGCTTGGGGATTCAAAGTTGGCCCCGCCCCTTCTTGGGCCTCAGCAGGGCCTGCAAAGTAGGCCAGGCTTCCCCACCAAGGCAACAGGATGAACAGAAGAAAGCGACGCATATCAGAACCTCCAACATTGGAAAAGGGCTGAAACCTTCATTGCCCGCTTAACTGTCCTTCAATCCTTGACTTCTGCGCCTCCCGCGCAAATCCTTCTTGACCCTCAAAATTGGGGAGCAAAATTTACTGGCCAAGGAGGAATCCACCTTTCGGGAGCGAAAACTTAGGCGACTGAAAGGAGGAAGAACCATGGGCCTTTTCCAGCGAGGCTCAGGAAGGTGGTGGGGCGTGTTGTTCTTGGTCTCCGTCGGCGTAGTATCGGCGGCTGCCCAGGGAGAGGAACTGCGAACTTATCGCCTTTCCGTGGGCTACGCGGATGAGGAGCCCCGGAAGTTCGACGGTCAAATAACCCTCAGTGCAGGAGAGGTGGTGAACCTCGAAGGGTGGCATTTTGACCGCAACGATGCCGTGCTTTCCGACACTTCCTGGCGGTTTTCTACCCGAGAACCCATTAAGCCCCGGTTGCGACCGGACCAGATTGCCCGCGGGCAGAAAGTACCCAAAAAGCAGAAACCCATTCCCAATGGCATTGTGGTCACCGTCTCCGCTCCCCCTACGGCTGTGGCTACGGTAACCACGGCTTCAGGCACTTTCTCCTTCACCCTGGGCGAAGTGAAGTACGGTCAACCCCTCACTCGCCTGGAGGGCAATGCGAAGATTGAGCGGGTGCCAAGGGTGGAGAGGTTGACCGGCGAGCCGACCCATGAGGACCATGCTTCGGTCTGTATAGCGGAGAATGGGGACCTGTGGGTGGCCTACCTGTCCTATCAGAACGAGGCGGATGACGTGTACGTGCAGCGTTTCACTCAGGGCACCTGGCAGGAACCCCTGCGCCTTACTCCTCAAAGCGGCGACCATTTCAAAACGGCCATTGCCCAGGCCGGGGATGGGAAAATCTGGGTGGTCTGGTCGCGCCGGGAGGGGACCAACTGGGACCTGTACGCCCGAAGCATTCAAAATGGAACCCTGGGCGACCTGGTGCGTCTGACCACCGCGCCCCAGCCGGACATCTACCACCAGATGGTAGCCGACGGGCAGGGCCGTCTCTGGCTGGTGTGGCAGGGCTTCCGGGAGGGACAAGCGGACATTTTCCTGAGGGCCTACGAAAACGGACGCTGGGGCGAGGAAATGCGGGTCAGTGAATTCCCGGCCAACGACTGGGAACCGGCGGTGGCTGTGGACCGCCGGGGCGTGGTGTACGTAGCCTGGGATACCTACCAGAAGGGCAACTACGACATCTGCCTGCGCAGTCGCGCCCAGGGAACCTGGTCGCCAGTACGCTTCCTCACCGCAAATCCGGCCTTTGAAGCCCATGTGCACCTGGCCATAGACCCTCAGGACCGGCTCTGGTTGGCCTGGGACCAGTCTGGTTCCAACTGGGGCAAGGACAGCGGCTTCAACCCCCAAAATGCCTTTGGCTTCCCTAACCCCGGCACTCGGCTGCACGCGGGGCGGTTTCCCCGCCTTGTTTGTCTGGAGGGCGGAGAACTGAAAGAGCCAGCCCAGAACCTACGGGATTCCTTCCCTCCGGGCCGGCGGTGGCTCAACGAGTATCCCCAGGTGCGCTTTGACCGAAGCGGGCGGCTGTGGGTGTTCTACCGCCGTCCGGAGCGCAAGCGCCAGTCCGCTGGCGGAGGTGCGGTGCGGACCTGGTGGGAAAATTACGCTGCCTACTACGAGGGGTCGAAATGGGTGGCGGAGATTTGGATTCCCCACACGGTCAACCGGCAGGACCTTCGCCTTGCAGCGGCTCCCACGGAAAATGGTTTTGTCCTGGCTTGGACCAGCGACGAGCGGCCTTTCCGCCATCCCGTTCCCCAGTACAACAACCTCTACGTCGCCCGCTTAGAGGCCGACGTTCCCCGTAAGGGCCTGCCGAACCTGGTGGCTTACACTCCTCCCAAGGACACCCGCCCGCCGACCAACCATCCCAATGAGGAGCAGGACGTTGCCCGGCGCCAAGGCGCGCGGGTAACTGTGGGAGGCCGAACCCTGCGCTTGCTCTGTGGAGATACCCACCGGCACACCGACATCTCCGCCGACGGTGGGGGAGACGGTTCTCAGTACGACATGTACCGTTATGCCCTGGATGCCATCGCCTTCGACTGGATTTCCATCGGCGACCACGACAACGGTTTCCCGCTGAACGCTCCTGATGAACCGCCGCAGCCGGGCCAGGACTTTACCTGGTGGCAGACCCAGAAAGCCTGCGACCTCTTCTACCTGCCCGGTACTTTTGCCCCCCTGTTTGGCTACGAACGCAGCAACGCTTGGCCCTACGGACACCGCAATGTCACCAATTGGCGGCGGGGGGTGCGAGTGGTGCCCCGCATTTTCGACCGCATCAAGCGGGGCAACCGGGTCGTTCGGCGGCTTTCCCCACGCGACCTGCAGAACCTCTACGCCGAGTTGCGCAAGTCGGGGGGAGTGACTTTCGAACACACTTCCGGCACTCCGGGCATGGGCACCGATTGGCGCGATGTAGAAGGGAACCTGGACGTTGAACCGGTAGTGGAAATCTATCAGGGCTGCCGGACCTCCTACGAGTATCCGGGGGCCCCTCGGGCCGCGGTCCCGGACCGGCCGGAGTTGCAAGCCGGGGGCTTCGCTCCGGAGGGCTACGTGTGGGAGGCCTGGCGGAAGGGATTGCGCTTGGGGGTTATCGCCAGTTCCGACCACGGTTCTACCCACATGTCCTACGCCTCCGTCTGGGCGGAGGACTTCACCCGCAAGGCCATCGTGGACGCCATCAAACAGCGCCACACTTTCGGAGCCACGGACAACATTGTGTTGATTTTCCTGATGCGCGACCCCTCCACCGGAGAGCACTTCATGGGCGAGGAGTTCACCACTACCACCGTGCCCGTCATTTACGTGAAGGTGCTCGGCACCGCGGAAATTCGGCGCATTGACCTCATCCGCGACTTCAAGTTCATAGATGCCCGTTTCCCCCGGCAGCAGGATTTCGAGTACCAGTATCGGGACCAGACTCTTACCCCGGGCGACCATCTCTACTACGTCCGAGTTGAGCAGCGGGATGGCCAACTGGCTTGGGCCAGTCCTATCTGGGTGACCTATCGGGGGTCGTGAAATGGGCGCAGCCCCCTCCGGCCCCCGAAATTGGAGGTTGGAATCGAGACCTTCCAAACTTCTAACTGGCAGGGCTGATAACCTATGCGTAGTCTGAAGTTACTCCCCATCCTGGTTTTCTTTTGGGCCCCGGCGGCGGGAATTGCCGGGGCCGAGGATTTACTGCCGACGATTCCCTTGGAGATGGTGGAGGGGGGCCAAACTCTGCCCCGGCCCATTCCCCCTCCGCCGCCCGAAAGCACCTTCGACATTTTGGTCTACGGGGGCACGCCGGGCGGCATTGCGGCCGCGGTAGCGGCTGCCCGGCTGGGTTCGCAGGTGGCCCTGGTGGAACCGGGGCGGCACTTGGGAGGCATGATGGCCGGCGGGCTGGGCCAGTCGGATGTGGGCAATCCCCGAGCCATTGGTGGCCTGGCCCGGGAGTTCTTCGCCCGCGTGTACAACTACTATCGGGACACCTACGGGCCCAACTCCCCTCAGGTGCGCGAGTGTCACCGGGGCTATCGCTTCGAGCCCCACGTGGCCGAGGGAATCCTCAACCGAATGGTCGCCGAGCAGCCCCGCATCGCCTTGTTCCTGCGCCATCGCTTGCGCTATGTATTGCGCGAGGGTCTGAAGGTGGTGGCCATCCGGGTGCGCAATTTGGAAGACCTATCCGAGCGGACCCTGCGAGCACCGGTGTTCATTGACGCCAGTTACGAGGGCGATTTAGCCGCGCTGGCCGGGGTGGTCTATCGGGTAGGGCGGGAACCGAGTTGGGAGTTCAAGGAGGAGTTCGCCGGGGTAGTTTACTGGGAGGGCGGCACGAAAAAAGGCCCCGGCAGCACGGGCGAGGGCGACCATCGGGTACAAGCCTACAACTTCCGGGTCTGCCTGACCAACCGCCCCGACAACCGCGTTCCCATTCCCCGCCCGCCGGATTACAACCCGGACGATTACCAACTGCTGCGGGAGTACATCGCGGCCAAAGGGGTTAAGCGTTTAGACCAGTGCATCTACTTCGGGCGGCTGCCCAACGACAAATACGACATCAACAATCAGGGCTACGCCTGGCAGTCCACGGATTACATTGAGGGCAACTTCGCCTACCCCGGCTCCAACCCGGAGGGACGGGAGGTCATCATCCAGCGGCATCGGAACTACGTCCTGGGTCTGCTCTACTTCCTCCAGCACGACCCCTCGGTGCCGGAACAACTTCGACGCGAGGCCCAACAGTGGGGACTGCCCCGCGACGAGTTTCCCAACACGGGCCATTTTCCCTTCCAACTTTACGTGCGCGAGTGCCGCCGCATCGTGGGAGAATACATGTTCAGCGAACACGATGCCCGCCTGGTTCCCGGCCGACAGCGCACCCCTTTACACCGGGACAGCATCGCCTGCGGCAGTTATTCCATGGACTCCCATGCCACTACCAAATGGCAGCGGGGGCAAACTACCCCTTACCCCGAGGGTTTCTTCTACCTGGGCCGCATCACCAAGCCCTATCAGATTCCCTACCGCATTCTGCTGCCTCGGAAAATCGAGGGCCTGTTGGTGGCAGTGGGCGTGTCGGCAACCCATTTGGGCTACGGGACGCTGCGGATGGAGCCGGTATATATGGAAATGGGGCAGGCCTGTGGGACGGCGGCTCATTTGGCGGTGCAGTTGAACGTACTGCCGCGGCAGGTGCCCATAGACCGCCTTCAGCGGCTGCTGGCTGGGGCGGGTCAGGTGCTTACCGTGTTCAACGATGTGCCCTTTGACCATCCCTACTTCGCGGCCCTGACCTACTGTGGCACCCGAGGCTTTTTCCCCTCCTACGATGCCCGACCCGACGAACCCCTCACCCAGTCCACGGCGGCGGAGTGGTTGAAACTGTTCTTTGGCGCCAACGCGCCGAGGGTGGTGCCGGGCGAAGGGCCCCTCACCCGGGCCCAGATGGCCGTCTGGTTGGTGGGGGCGATGGAAAAGGCGGCCGGATGGGAACGCAATATCACTTCGGAGCCGCGGGCGGCGGATGTGGGGCCGAAACATCCGGCCTTTGCGGCGGTGCAGACCCTCTACCAACATGGCGTGCCGCAAGCCGTATGGGGCGAAGGGGCCCAGAACTTCCAACCCCAGGCTCCCCTTACCCGGGCCGAGTTCTGCGCCCTGCTGTATGCCGCCCAAAGTGGGGATTAGTTCGAGTTCTCAATCCATCCGCGCTGTTTGTAAGGAAACTTTTTCCCCCGCCTCCTACCGCCGGGCGAAGAATCCCGCCACTTGCTGCCGACGCCGTTCTTGTTCCCCGGACCGGCAGAGGAGCACTATCCCTGTGGCTTGGTCTTCATCCAGCCGCAGTTGCATTTTTCCCTCGCGGCGGGACAGAGGAAGTGGTTCCAAAGTTTCCCACCGTCCGGCCCGGATTTCCCCCACCTCCGCTTCCACCTCCGGCCAGGCCCAGAGCAGGGTTATGGTGCCTGGAGCGAAAGGCAGCAGTAGCAAGGCTGCCGCCTGGCTCAAATCGCGTCCGTCCAAACTGAACAGGGCAAAGTGAGCCGTCGCCGTGGCTAATACTTGGCCTCCGCGGCGTATTGAACCCTGGGCCTCTCCGGCCCGTAGTTCCCCGTCCGGTCCCACCACGACCAGGGCCGGACGTCGGGCGGCTACGGTGAGGGTCAAGGGCGGATTCAGGTCCGTCAGGATGACCTCCTGCTGTGGTCCCCTTTCATCCGCGTTGAAAAGTACAGTCAGCGTTTCTCCCTTTCGCGTGGGGAGAGTAAACACATGCAGCCAAGGCTCATCCGGGCTAACTCCTATGGGGCACACGCCTGCCCAGCCCAGAAAGTCGCGGTACAAGTTCTCTTCCTCCGGTCGCTCGGCCAGGTACAACTCCCACGGCTCGGGAGTGTAAAACACCCGCCCGGCACCGTAACGGTGCACGAACACCTGTACTTCTCCGGCCTCTCGTCCCTCTCCGGCCAGGGAACGCGCCGTCGTCGCTCTTACCCGTACTCGGGGCACTTCCCCTTCTTCCACTCCCACGATTTCCACCCCGCACAACTCCCGCAGCCGTTCCTGGCGGGTGGGCCGGCGTTGGACGTCGTAGGACAAGTCCCCAGAGACGTACAGCCGTCCCCCACGCCGTACAAACTGCTTCACCGCCTCGTAGGTCGCCTCGTCGGGACAGTAGGGTAGGGGATAGAGCAACACCTGCGCCGCCTCCGGCAGGAGCGACAACTCGGGTTCGCTGAGCACGCCGAAGTTCACGTGGGCGGCCAACAGCCGCCGCAGGGCCAGATAGAGCGCGTCTCGCACCCGGTCGCCCCCAGCCCCTAAACGATGGTTGGTGGGAATGAGGAACCACACGGGGGGCGGTTCGTACACCACCTCCCACGGCTGGAAAAGCAAACTCAAGTTGCGATAAGTGTAGAGCACATCTTTGGGCACTAAATCGGGGTAGTTGAGGCCCCAGGGGAAGATGGTCTCGCGGGCGTCCTTCCAGCACCAGTTTTGGATTTTCGACCCGCCCAGTCCCAGAGCATAATGGGCCAGGCCCAGAAACAATTCCTGCTGCTCGGCCTCGGTGCGGTACAGGTGGTAGCCGTGGCCTCCGTACTCTGGCTTCCAGGCCTCGTGGGTTTTGACCCCGAACTCGCCGACGTTGAGCGACTTGCCGCTAATTCGCTGGTCAATGAACTTGAACACGGCCGGGAACATCTCCAAATCGCGGTGTGGCAGGTCGAAGTAGCCGATGTTGCCTATGTCCAGGCCATCTATCGTCCGCCGCACATCCAGTCCTCCGAAGGGACGGGAGTAGTACTCCGCAGTAAGGGGCTGGGAGGCTCCCGTGGCCCGGATGCTCCCACAGAGGGCCTGTACCCAACGCCGGGTGAGGAAAAGCAGGAACTGCCGGTAGTCGAAGGCCCGCCCATCCGTCCAACCCATGGTCCGAGGCAGCCGCGGCGGCAATTGCTCCCACTTTTCCTCCGGCGGGTTCTGCGACCAGGCTTCCCGCAGGCTTTCCTCCGTGCCGTACCGTTCCCGCAGGAACTCGTGGTAGAGCCGCTGGATGTCCGGTGGTGCGTTGTCCATCTGCAGGCGGAAGTCGCCGTTGAGGTAGTAAATCAGCCCTGGCACTTCCCGATACCGCTCGGCGAAGGCCCGACAAAACTCCCGTTGCTGGGCCAGTTCTGCCGCGCTCACCACTACGTTGTGCCCGATGAGCAGTCCGGCCATGTACACCTGCTGGTACTTCTGGGCCAACTGTATCAGCCCATCCAACTGCCGCCATTGGGCCTCGGTGAAGCGGTAGTCGGAGGGGCGGTACTGCAAGTTCTCGTAAACGTGCAGGCCGAAATCCTGCGCCTGCTGCAACTCCTGCGCCCAGGTCAACGGGTTCTCCGTCACCGAGTGGAACAAGTTGCTGTAGGTGTCGGTGCCGAACAGGAACTGGGGCCGGTCGCCGAAATGGAAGTAATTGTCGTGGTAGCGCAGGGGCGGCCCGGCCCGCAAAATCCGCTCCTCGCGGACCACAAAGCCGGTGTCAAAAATGTCCCAAGGAGCAGGGGAAGGTTGGTCAGAGGCGGGGAAAAGACGGGCCCGGACGCGGTAGAAGTCGGAGGTGAAAGTCGGCTGGGCCCAAGTGACCGTGGCTTCCGCTACCCAGCCCGGCTCCACTGTAACTTCTCGCTCGGCCCTGTAAACCGTTTGGAGTGCCGAGGCCGTGCTTGGGCGCGCAAGCGTGGCTTTCGCTTCCCAAAGCGGGGGGTCGGGGGTGGCTTCTACCACTATCCGTACCTGCTGCGTCTGGGGCCCGAAGTTGGCGAGGCGGGTGGTGATTTCCACCGGCTCGCCGGGGCGGTAGCAGGCGTAGTTGGTGGTAACCGAGGTCAGGTAGCATTTGCGCAACAGGTGGGTGACGAGGTTCAGGAACACCTGCCGCATGAGTTCTTCGCCGGCGGCGAACAGGTTCACATCGTCCACTCCTGCCAATCCCCAGGAAGAACCGGCGTACATCCCGCCGTAGTGGTGTACCAGGGCCACCGCTGCCCCTCGCCGCCGGCCGTAGCGGTCGCGAGCCTCCAGCACCGGAATCCAGCGCGCTTCCTGGCCTACGGTGGCTAGGGCCGCATAGCCCTGCACCGCTCCCTCCCGCCGGATGTTGGGGGGCGCGGCCAAATAGTGCACTCGTTTGAGGGGATAGGCAGGGTCGAACACCGGCAGTTGGGTGGGGGCAATGGCCAGTCCGTCACGGGGCGTACCAAAATGGGCATTGAGGCGCACGTCACGGGGGGCTGGGGCGAGGACTAAGTCGTCGAACCAGGCCCTTCCGCTGGCTCGGTACAGTCCCATCCGCACGGACAGCCGGGTGACGCCCCGCTGAAGGGTGAAGGTGTACTCGCACGCTTGCCAGTCCTGGGTGCCCTGCAGGTGCACCACATCCCGCCAGGCCACAAGTCGGCCCTCCGGGCCATACTGGTACACCGCCAAGTAAGCAAACCCTGGCCCGCGCACTTCCTCCGTTTTGGCCCAACCGCGAAAGAGGTAGGTCTCCCCGGGCTGTACCGAGCGGTCGTGGAACCACTGGGCCGATTGTATTCCCGCCTCCGGGGGTAGGTGCACCTGCAGGGAACGGCGGCCTCGGTGGGCCGTGTCCTCGGCCACCGTGCACCATTCCTCGGCCGACCGCTGCCAGGTTTCGGGAGTCAGCGGCTCTTCGAAACTGGGATTGGGCAGGAGCGAATTTTCCCCCTGCCTAACGGCCTTCAATTGGGCGGCGAAAACCTCGCTCCAGGGCCGCCAGCGCCCCTTTTCCCGCACCAGCAGATGGTCAAAAGCGTACCCGCCCAAGTTGAAGAAACTGCCCCCGGCCCGCAAATAGGCCAAAAAGGTCAGCCGGGCGGCCAGGGGGAAGGACGCCCCGTAGGGGAGTATCAACAGCGGATAACGGTCGGGCCGTAAAACCCTCGTCTCGGCCAGGGCCTGGGCGTCCAGGAAATCCACCTCATATCCGGCCTGGCGCAGCCATTGGGCCAGCGTCTCCGGCTCCGCCGCCGCCCCCACCACCGGCAAATCCGGCTGGCGGAAAATTGCTATGCGCGTTGGGGCCTGCGGGGAGGGTTGGAAACCGGCCTCCACTTCGCTCCAGTCGTAGGGCCTTGCGCCGGCGACCAGGGTGTAGTCATCGCACCAGGCCACTCCCTCGGCGTTGAAAATTCCGGCCTTGAAGATGACGCTTTCCGCCTGGGGCACGACGGTGAAAGTGTGGGTGAACCGCTGCCAGTCCCGCGTGCCCGTTACCTGGGCGAAGTCCTCGAAGGCCAACAGCGACCCGTCGGCAGCGTGCTGATAAACAGCCAAAAACGCATATCCACCCGGCGGAGAAGGCACAACGTTCTCCGTCTTCAGCCAGGCGGAAACGGAATACCTCTGCCCCGGCAGGAGGCCAAACAAGGTCTGCTGCACCGCGCCTCCGTTTTCCATCCGCACGCTCGCCGCGCCGGAGTGGGCTTGAGTGCGGTCTAACCGCCCCGTCGGCGGCAACTGCCAACCTCCCAGGCGCTCGAAGCCGCCGTTGAGCAGCAAATTGGGCCGCAGTTCCGGGGTCGGCTCTCCGCCGACGGCCATTAGGAGTCCGCTGAACATCAACCAAGGCCACATTTTCCGCCCTCATCCTTTCTCCGAGGCGAAAGGCGTCCCCAGGGGTTCACCGGGCGGTTCCCCGGTGCGCACCATACGCACCATGGTTCGAGTGATTTGAAAACCGTGGGCCAGCAGGTAGCCAGCCAACCACAGGTTGCGTCCGGAGGCGTGCACATTGCCGTTAATCCGTCCCCGGGCAGCGAAGAAGTCGGCCACTGCGCCCAATAGAGGGGGCAGGCCCGCGGGGGGCGATACGTCGGCACTGAGGTACAGCGGCCCGCAGGAGGCCTCGCCGCGTTTGGTCAGGCCGAAGAAGTAGCCCTTGATTTCCCCCTGGGCGGTCAACTTGAAGGCGCAGGCCTCTTCCCAGGCGAGGTGAAACTGAAAATCCGGGAGGCGTTGGAAACCGCTGTACCGTTCCTCCAGGGCGGCAATCGAAGGCAGGTCGGCCGGGGTGACGGGGGAAAGTTGCCAGCCGGGCGGCGGCTCGCTCCGCGGAAACTGAGCCAGCGGAGCGGAGAGGAGCAACAGTCCGCCGACAATGGCAAAACCATGTTTGAGGTACAGGCCCACGGAGACAGGGTTGTTGGCGAAGGTGTCCAGGCCGATGAGTCCACACCCCCGCCGCTCCAGGTAGGCCAAGCCGGCCTCTAACAGGGCTCGCCCGAGACCCCGTCCCTGCCAGCGGGGATGGACAGCCAGGGGGCCAATCCAGGCAGAACGTCCCCGGGCGTGGTTGAAATTGAGGCCCACTAATTGGCCCTCCTCTTCCGCCACCAAAGCCCCTTCTGGGTCGGTGCGGAGCCAATGTTCAAAATAAGCCGACTCCCGCAGGGGAAGGGACACCGGTTTGCCCGTCAACTGGCGCTGCAACTCGCTAAAGGCCCGTTGGTCGAGCACTCGGAGGGCTTCTACATCCTCCGACCGCGCCGGGCGTATTGTCCACCTACCTGGGGCCATTTTGCGCTCAACCGCCCTTTTTCTCCAACTCCTGCAGGGCCGCGTGCAGGACAGCCGCTTCCCGGGCCTCAATCTCCTCTGCCACTTCCAGAATTCGCTCCGCTTCTTCCCGCCGTACCACCACAATCCCGTCTTGGTCAGCCACAATCAGGTCTCCCGGATACACCAGCACACCTCCGCAGACCAGGGGGATTTCCACCTGCTCCGACCGCGCCAGGGCTACCGCGCGGGGGGTAATGCTGCGGGCATAAACGGGAAATTGCAGCCGGGCAATCCCGTCCACGTCGCGTACTGCTCCGTCCAATACCAGTCCGGCCAAACCTTTAAGCCGCGCCCGCGCGCTGTACTGTTCGCCCCACAGGATATATTCCGTCTGTCCCTCTGCCGACAGGACCAACACCCAGCCCGGCGGGGCCTGATTTAGGGCCTGGTCGCAAACGGAGGTGCCCGGCGGCGCGTAGCCGGTGTAGGCTGGTCCCACCAATTTCTCCACCGGCCAGACCGGACGCAGACCTGAATTCATGACCAACGAGGTCAAGCCCAGTCTCCGCTGGGCATCGCTCACCTGAGCCGTCCCTACTTTTCGATACCGTTCTATCAGGGCCTTCACGCGGTTACTCCCGTAGTCTCTGCCTTACGCCTCCGCAGGCATTATACTTGGTTAATCCTCGCCTGTCAAGATGGCTTATGGCAGTGATGTGTTTGCGGTCCCTGGGTCTGGGCGGTGTAACGCGGTAAACCAGTACATTTGACAAAAGGCGGCAGGACAGGTACAATGGAGCCAATAGGCCCTTGAGGGGTGAGATGGCGGACAAAATGGTCGGAGGCGCAACGGTAAATCTGACCTCCCTCCGGGTGGTGCGGGACTTGGTCTGTCGCTATGGGATTAGGCCTTCTCGGACGCAGGGGCAAAACTTCCTGGTGGACCGAAACGTCCTGGAACGCATTTTGGAGGCGGCGGAACTGACCGGCCAGGAGGTAGTGTTAGAAATCGGCTGCGGACTGGGAACGCTCACTGCTGCCCTGGCGGAGCGCGCGCGGTGGGTGGTGGGAGTGGAGAAGGACCCGCGCTGTGTGGCGGCCCTGCGGGAGACGCTGGTTGCCTGCCCCAACGTGGAAGTGTACGAAGCCGACGCCCTCGCCGCACCGTTGGAGGAATGGCTGTCATGTCGAACCGGGACTGGTCGGGGTGTAGTAGTGGCCAACCTTCCTTACCACATCAGCAAGCCCCTCCTCCAACGGCTTCTGGCCCTGCGGAAACGACTTGACCGTCTGGTGCTTATGCTCCAGCGGGAGGTGGCCGAACGATTGATAGCCGTGCCCGGAAGCAAGACCTACGGCGTTTTGAGCATTGCGACGCAGTTGTACTGCGAAACAGAACTCCTGCGTCGAGTGTCTCCTACCTGTTTTTGGCCGCCGCCGGAAGTGGAATCGGCCCTGGTGCGTTTGCGGGTAAGGGAGGAGCCGCAAGTGCCGCTGGAGGATGAGGAGTGGTTCTTTACGGTGGTGAGCGCTGCTTTTACCCAACGGCGCAAGACCTTGCGCAACGCACTGCGGGGGCTCGCCGACCATCACACCCTCCAGGAAGCCTGCCGTCAAGTCGGCCTGGACCCTGCCCGCCGGGGAGAAACGCTAACTCTGGCCGAGTTTGCTGCCCTTAGCGCTGCTCTGCGGCTGCCAATTTGAACGGCGCTGACCTCCAACTTCGCCTGCCATCCTAAAGTTCAGGTCAACTTCATGCCGATAATTTAGACGGTGGGGAAGGATTTTCGGTCAAGAGGTGGAATTACTTGCACTCAGGAGGCATATCATGGCACGGATACTCGTCTGTGAAGATGACCCTAACGTTCGGGAAGTTATCGTAGAGGCCCTCACCCAAGCCGGCCATCAAGTACTGGAGGCGGAGCGAGGTGATGTGGCTTTGCAATTGGCGAGCACTTACCTGCCAGCCTTGGTTCTGACCAACGATGACCAGCCTGGACTTACGGGGGAAGCCTTGCTGTGGCAGTTGCGCCGGGACCCGCGACTTGCTTGCACTCCGGTTATTTTCGTCACCGGCTTTGCCGAACGCATCAGCACGGCCGCGCGGCAGGAGGCAATGGCTCTTATCGAAAAGCCTTTTCGTACTTCGCAATTGCTGGCCGTGGTCCAGCGGGTTCTGGGAGGCGAGGAAATCCAGGAGGAAACGGGCTAAAGGAGGGCTATTGAGGTTAAGAATGCCCCAAGGTGGTGTAACATAATGTTAAAGAGTGGCGGGGACGAGGTGGGAATGAGGTATGGTATAATTAGCCGGAAGAAAGGTATGTGTCCCCGGCGGGAAATAATGTGGGGTCTGTTGGCGGTAACGCTGTGGGCTGGACCGGGGGGAACGGTACGGGATGCCCAGCGGGATGCCCAACGGCAGGCCCAGCGGTTGGAACGGCGCGGAAAGTGGGCCCAAGCAGCCCTGTGGCGGGAAACGGCGGTGCTCACCCTGAAGGAAGTTTCCCTGCCCATGAACGAGGAAATGCGCCGCTACTACGAGGCTTTGGGCAACCGGGAACGTTTGCAGCAAATTGCCAACGACCGGGCGGAGATTTTAGCGGCTATTGCCCTCAACAAAACGAAAGCCAAAGAGGACTGGCGGAAGGCAGACCGCACCCGGCAGGAATTGGCTGCCGAACAGCAGGCCATTGACGAATTCCTGCTCCAGTGGATACCCCATTACCCGGAGATGTTCTTCCGTTGGGGGGCGATGGGTTTCTATCGGGAATACCACGAGAAAATCGCGGCTTTGCGGAAGTTGGGCGAGCAGCGGAAGGCACGGGAGGAGGAGGCCAACCTGCGCGAAATGGCAGCCCGGCAGTACGAAAGGGTAGCAGTCACTGCCCTGGAGCGGCAGGCGCAGCGGTTGGAACGGGAGGGAGAGAGGGAACGGGCGGCTCGATTTTGGGAGGCCGTCAAGCAGTACCGAGAGGTGGTTCAGCAATACCGGGCCGAAGCCCAGCGCCTGCGCCGCCAGGCTCAAATCCTGGCCCAATTTGAAACGGTTGCAGAGGCGCGGGAGGGATTGTACGACCCCAACCCGGAGGTGCGCCGGTGGGCATTGGTTCGTTTGGCCTTCCTGGACGACCGGGTGGGACTGCGACAGGCTCTCGCCCATGAAGACCGGGAACTACGACGGCAGGCGGTTCGTTACCTCATTACGGCGGCTGATGTGCCCGGATTGTTGCAGGCGGCAGAAAACGATGATCCGGTGGTACGGGAGACTGCCCGGCAAGTGCTGGGGAGTGAATGGGGGGAAGACCCTTCAGCGTTAGTAGAGGGCTTGTTCGCTGTCCTGGAATCCCCGAACTGTACTTTGCGGGCAGCGGCGGCCAGGGCGTTGCGACAATTAACGGGGAAGCGGTTTGGTTATTATCCCCAGGCTTCACCAGAACGGCGGGCCGTAGCCATACGTCGGTGGCGAGCATGGTGGAGGACTACTCGTCGGCCCGGACTGGTGGGACTATACTTTGCCGATGAGGAATTAACTCAGCCGATACACCGCCGCGTGGACGCGGAAATCAATTTCTGGTGGGAATTCGCTCCCCTGCCGGAACTGCCAGCAGACCATTTCGCCGTACGCTGGACGGGGTTACTGGAGGCTCCTACGGGGGGATGTTACGTCTTGGCCACCGAGAACGATGATGGCGTGCGGCTGTGGCTGGATGGGCGATTAATGGTGGACGATTGGATTAGACACCCCTCTGCTGAGAACCGGGTGGAAGTGGACCTCGCGGCCGGTTGGCACCTTTTGCGAATAGAATATTTCGATGCCTTGGGGGCGGGAACCATGCGGTTGCTGTGGCAACCGCCCACTGCAGCCGAACTGACCTTGGTTCCACCGGAACGGCTGGCTCACCATGAACTGCCGTCCCAACGAGCGGGGTCGGTTGCTGCTGGCCCTGTTCGCACTTCCACTTGGCTGTGGATAGGGGCGGCGATTTTAGCCCTGGCTTGGGCGGTGGTGCGGTGGCGGCGAGTACATTTCCGCTGACCAGGTACGGGGTTCACAAGGGAATCGTCAATGGGTCAATGGGTCA
>DTZQ01000492.1 GCA_012961305.1 Armatimonadota bacterium
GTTGGAAGGCATAGCGTCCAGAGCGCAGTCGCACCAACCGAGTGAGGAAGGCTTCTCGACCCGGCCGGACAGCCGTTACGGTGGCGGAAAGGATGGCGTGGTCGGCTCCCGTCTCCCGGTCAATCACTCCCCCCAAGGCTACCCAATGCCGCTGCACCCGGGCCGGGTCGCCGGGCAGGTCCAGGAGCATCGCCGGATTGCGCAGGTTGGCTGGGTCGCTGAGAGTGACGAACACTCCCCCCATCCCCATGGAACGGATGCCGCTGGCCGGAGCCGCAGTAGTCATTTGCAACTCTACGCCCACTCCTTGCGCGTACGCCGCGCCGCTCAGCCAGAGGAACCAAACCCCCAGTGTCAATCGAAAACCCGATTTGACCATGATGGTAATTTAAACCTCCCTCTTTAAGGATATACCCCTACTCCTCTCCCCTTCGCCCACCGGCTCAAAACACCTCCATTGGCCAAGCGAAAATCTTAAGGCCCGGCCGCTTGCGATAGGAAGCCTGCAACTCTCGTAAGGCTTGGGTCAGAGGTTCCACCACCTCCTCCTCTACGGCTACGAAGAGCAGGTTGTTGAACCCCGGCCAAATGGGCGTACCCAACTTGGGCCCGGAAGTGTCTCCCCTCCCCTCCACTTGGTACACTTTGGTGTAGCCAGCGGCACCCTGCTCCTCCAACAGACCAGTTATGTCCCCGTCAATGCCATCCTCGTAGACTATCATCAGCAGTCTCACGGTTTCCCTCCTCCCCTACCCTTCGCAGATGAGGGCGGGTCAGGCAGGGGGGCCGGGCGCAAAGGCACCCGCGCCGCCCGCAGATTTTGCCAGGCTCGGCTCAGGAGCCCCTGCAAGTCGTCGAAAATGGTGTACACCACTGGGATGACCACCAGGGTCAGCAGCGTGGATACCACCAGCCCCCCGATAACACAGGTGGCCATGGGGGCCCGCATTTCCGCGGCTTCACCCACCCCTATGGCCACGGGCAAAAGGCCGAAAACCATGGACAGGGTGGTCATCAAAATGGGCCGCAGCCGGGTGGGACCCGCTTCCAGCACGGCCGCATTGCGCTCCAGCCCCCGCTGCCGCAAGGTATTAGTGTAGTCAATGAGCAGAATGGCGTTCTTCGTCACCAGCCCCACCAGCATAATGACCCCTATCATGGAGACGATGCTCAGAGTGTGCCCAGCAATGACTAACCCCAAGAGGGCACCAATGAGGGCCATGGGCAAACTAAGCATGATGATGAAGGGACTGAGGAAACTCTCGAACAGGGCGGCCATGAGCATGTAAACTAAGACGATGGAGAGTCCCAAAGCGGAGAACATGTATTCCGCACTTTCCCGCATGATTTCGGCTTCTCCACCCCAGTGGAGGCGTACCTGGCCCAAATCAATCTCTTTCAGCGCGCGGTTAATGACCACCTGCATGTTCCCCAGGGGATAGCCGGGGGCCAGGTTGGCGTAGACAATCACCTGTCGCTCCCGGTCCTTACGCTCAATACTGGTCGGACCGATGGCTCGGTGCAAAGTGGCCACGTCACGCAGGTAAATGGGTCGCCCTTCTTTGGAATCCACGATGATGCTTCCCACATCTTCCCCAGAGCGGCGGTCGAAATTGCGCAGTTGCACCCGGATGTCGAACTCGTCGTTGCCCACCCGGAACTTGCTATCCGTATTGCCCTCCAAGGAATCCCGCACTACCCTGGCAATTTGGCCGATGGTCAGGCCAAACTCGGCCGCCCGCACTCGGTCTATTTTCACCTGTAACTCTGGCTGCCCCAGACGCCAAGAAATGTCCGGGTCCAAGACCCCTTCAAGGGTCTGCAGCCGGTCGCGAATGGCCCGGGCCACCCGATTGAGTTCGTTCACCTCGCGGCCCCGCAGTTCGATTTGGATGGGGTAGGCATACCGGAAGGGGCTGATGGTCATGATTTTAAGGTCCACGCCGGGCAGGTCAGCCACTTTACGCCGCAGTTCCGCCGCAATTTCCTGGTCGGAACGGTGGCGAATGGGCCCCTCTCGCCTGAACAGCCAACCCAGCGGTCGGGCTCGCTCAATCAGAGTGACCATAATTTGTCCGTACTGTTCCCCCCGCAAGGTGCCCCCAATGGGACTGCCGGTAATCATCCCGGCCGTACTGAAAGTGTTTTTCACCTCCGGGATTTCAGCAGCCATACGCTCCAGGCGGTCTAACATCTGAGTCGTCACCTCTAAGCGGGTGCCCGGAGGCATTTCGACGTTGATGGCAATCTGTCCCCGGTCGGCCGGCGGGATGAATTGAAAGCCCAAACGAGGCCCCAACACTACCAGTACCAAAATCAGCGAACCCACCCCCAGCACCACCACTGCTGCCCGATGTTGCAAAGCCCAGGCCAACAGGTTGCGGTAACGGCGGTCTAAGGCCCGATAAGCCCGGTCGAACAGGGCGAACAGGCCGCGGGTGACCTCAATGCGTTCCCCTCGGCGATACCAGCGCGAGGCCAGCATCGGGGTCAGGGTGAAGGAAATGAACAACGAGAGCAGGGTAGCGGTGGCCACGGTCAGGCCGAACTCGCGGAAGAACTGGCCCACCATGCCCCCCATGAAGGCAATGGGCACAAACACTACCACGTCGGTCAAGGTGATGGCCACGGCCGCCAGGCCAATTTCACTGCGACCGTTCAGCGCGGCCTCCTGCGGCCCCTCCCCAATCTGCAAGTGCCGGAAGATGTTCTCCAGAACGACGATGCTGTCATCTACCAAAATGCCGATGACCAGAGTTAGGCCCAGCATGGTCATCTGGTTCAGGGTGAACCCAGCGAAGTACATCAGGATGAAAGTCGCCACCAGGCAGGTGGGAATGCTGATGGAAATGATGAACATCCCTCGGGCGTTGTGCAGGAACATGAACACCACCAGAACCACCAGGATAATGGCCAAAATCAGGTGCGTGGTGATGTCGTGCAGGGCCGCTCGTACCAGGCGGGAATCGTCCTGGAGGATGCCAATGTTCACCCCCGGCGGCAACTCCCGTTTCAAGCGTTCCAACTCCGCCCGCACTCCATCCACCACTTCCACCGTGTTGGCGTCGCTCATTTTCTGTACGGTGAGGGTGATGGCTTCCTGTCCGCGGACGTGGGAAAGGAGGTTCCGGTCGGCAACCGTGTCCTCGACCGTGGCGAGGTCGCTCAGGCGCA
>DTZQ01000493.1 GCA_012961305.1 Armatimonadota bacterium
GCGGGAATATCAGCCTCCGGCTGAGTAGTCACGAAAATTGGAGGACGGGTGTATGTCTGAAGAAGTCCCTATGTTGCAGTTGCAGGATATTTGCCTGCGCAAAGGTAACTTCTCCCTGGAGCACATTTCCTTCGCCGTGCAGCCGGGGGAGTGTTTCGTCCTTTTAGGGCCCACCGGCACGGGCAAGACCACCGTCTTGGAGACCATCGCCGGGCTCAACCGTCCTCTGCACGGGGAGGTGTGGATTGATGGTCGGGCAGTTACCCATCTCAAGCCAGAACAGCGACAGATTAGTTACGTCCCCCAGGACTATGCCTTGTTCCCCCACCTGCGGGTGATGGACAACCTAACCTTGGCCTGTCGGCTGCGGCGAATGCCCCGCCTGGAGATAGAAGGCCGGCTGAGGGAACTGGTAGAACTGCTGCACTTGGAGCCTTTGTTGTCCCGCTGGCCCCACCACTTGAGCGGGGGGGAGAAACAGCGGGTGGCCCTGGCCCGGGCCCTCATGATTCGGCCGCAGGTCCTACTTTTGGATGAACCCCTTTCGGCCCTGGATGCGGCCGCGCGCCGCTCCGTGCGGGGGGAGTTGAAACGAGTCCTCAACCTGGCCCAGGCGACCACGATTATCGTGACCCACGATTACGTGGACGCTTTCACCTTCGGCGACCACATCGGGGTGATGGATAAGGGTCGCCTCGTCCAAGTGGGCACGCGGGAGGAACTCCTTTTTGCCCCTAAAAGCAAGTTCATCGCTGAGTTCACGGGGGTCAACTTCTTCACTGGCTACATTGACCAAGCCAGTGAGGATGGTTTGAAAATCGCCCGGGTAGGGGAAGTTTGCCTGTACTGTCTCTCGGAGTTGGAGGGGGAAGTGTTCCTTTCCTTCTTCCCCTCCGACGTCACCCTGAGTCGCACTCCCCCCCAAGGTTCCGCCCGCAATGTGCTCAAAGGTGTGGTGCGAGACTTGGTGCACCTGGGCGACCGAGTGCGGGTGGGTCTGGATTGCGGCCTGCCTTTGGTGGCGGAAGTAACAGCGCAGGCGGTGGAGGAATTGCACCTACGGGAGGGGGATGAGGTGTTCGCCTCCTTCAAGGCCATTAGTGTCAAGACCTACCGGTGAGCCTATGGAGTCAGGCCCTTTAGGGCCGTCGAGGCGTTAGTAGACGGGGCTCAGGCCCCCGAGTCCAAAGTTTGGGAGGAGGTTTCAACATGGGCGCCATAATCAACGAAGAAAAGGCAGGACAGAACTACTTGCGCATATTCTGCTCCTTGGTTCCGGCCCCGCCGCTGCGGGCTGCTGGACGGGTCTTCGCAGATAAGTTCGGGGTGGAGGTGGATTTAACTGCTGGCAAGCCGGAGGGATGGGCTCCTCTGGTCATCGGAGGGGAAGCGGGGGATGTTATCTGCTGCGGAGCGGAGTACCTGTTGGACGAGTTTGAGGATGCAGGGGCGATTATTAAAGAGTCGCGCCGAACGGTTGGTTACCGCCGGTCGGTGCTCATCGTGGCCCCGGACAATCCGAAAGGCATCACTTCCTTGGCTGACCTGACGCGGCCAGAGGTGCGGGTGGGCATTGCCGTGGGCGGCTGTCCGAAGGGAATTTGGGACGATATTTGCAGTAAGGCGGGCCTGACCGATGCAGTGCGGCGCAATATCGTGGTGCACGCCGATGGGTGTGGGTCACTTATTCGTGCCCTCACCCAGGGCGAAATTGACGTGGGCTTTGGCTGGAGTTCCTTCTGCTGCTTCGCTCCCCAGAACGTGGCGGCGGTGGAACTATCCCGCGATTTGCAGGTGTACCGCAGCACCTCCGTGGCTATCACTTCCTTCAGTCCCCGCAAGGAACTGGCCCGTCAGTTCATCGAGTTTCTGGTCACGGCTCCAGAAGCGCGGAAGTTCTACGACGAGTTCGAAATGAGCCTCACGGTGCCTCCCCCGACTTAGATTGGACGAGGAAAGGAGGTTGGGAAACCATGATTATTCGGGCACGGGAACTTACCAAATACTACGGTGACCTCTTAGCGGTGGACCGGGTCTCTTTTGAGGTGCGGGAGGGTGAGGTTTTCGGTTTCTTGGGGCCCAATGGGGCAGGGAAAACGACGACCATTCGGATGCTCATCGGCCTTTCGACCCCCAGTGGCGGTACGGCCGAAGTGGGCGGATTCGACGTGGTCAAACAGACAGTTCAGGTTAAGGAACGGATTGGAGTGGTGCCGGAGATTTCCAACCTGTACGATGAGTTGACCGTGGAGCAGAACCTGGTTTTTGCGGGACGGTTGTGCAAGATGGGGGGAGAAAGGTTGCAAGCGCGCATTGAGCACCTGCTGGAGTTCTTCCAGTTGCAGGAGAAACGAAAGGCTTTCTTTCGGCAACTTTCGCGGGGCCTGAAGCGCAAGGCGGTCATCGCCGCCGCCCTGCTGCACCAACCGCCCATCCTGTTCTTGGATGAACCAACCAGCGGATTAGACGTGCTCAGTGCCCGTTCCCTACGCAACCTCATTCGAGAATTAAACGCCTTGGGGACAACCATTTTCCTCACCACGCACAACATCGAAGAGGCCGACCAACTTTGCCATCGGGTAGGCATTATCGTGCAGGGTAAATTGGTCGCCCTGGACACCCCAGAGCGGCTCAAGGCCCGCACCCAGGATAGACAGGCGGTGGAGGTTACCTTCTCCACAGGGGCGGAGGAGTTCTTGGCAGAACTGAAGGAAATCCCCTTCGCCCGCCAGGTGACTCAGCAGGGAGACAAGGTGCGAATCCTCTGTGCCGACGGTTCGCTGGCAGTGCACGAGTTGGTGAAATTCGCCGAGGCGCGAGGGGTGCAGATTGAGACCTTGAACACCCTCCGTCCCACTTTGGAGGATGCCTTTGTGGAACTGACTGGCATCAGTTCGGAAATTATGCGGATTGACAAGGAAAGGGGCAAATAAAATGTGGGAGCGAGTGAAGATTTTGCTGTTCATTATGCTCAAAGACGCACACGTTTACTATTTCAAACCGCCGAATGTAATGTGGGGCATTGGTTTTCCCATCGTCCTCATGTTGGTAGTTTTCTTCCTGCGGGGACAGGGTGACCTGCCGGCGCTGTTTCCGGGCATCGTGGCCGTGGCGGTCATTTTCGGCACTTCCAGCATGGCGGCGGAGGTAATCATTTTGGAGCGTTTGGCGGGCACCTTCGACCGGCTGCTGCTGGCTCCCGTCCCCCTGTGGGCTCTCATTCTGGCTAAAGCCGTGGGAGGAGCCCTCTTTGGGTTGGCGACCACGGCAGCGGTCATCGTCATTACTCTGGGTTTCGTGCCGACCAGCATCTATTCGCCGCTGTTGTTTATTTTGGTGTTGACGGTGTCGGCGCTCACTTTCAGCCTCTTAGGAACTTTAATCTCGGCTTCGGTAAAGGCGGCCTGCGACGCTCCCCTGATGAGCAATATGCTGCGCTTTACCATGATTTTCCTCTGTGGCGTATTCGTGCCTGTTTCCCAGATGCCGGAAGTTGTGCGCCCGCTCGCTTACTTCCTGCCTTTGACCTACGCCGTAGATGGACTGCGCCAAGCCAGTTTGGGTCAGCCGGATGTGGTCAATGCGTACTTAGCGCTGCTGGTGCTGGGCGGGATAGCCGCCCTGCTTTTTGCCCGCACCCAGCAGGTCCTTCGGCAGAGTTTGCCGTAGCCGCTCTGTCAACGGCTAAAGGGAGCACCGAGGTGAGCCCCAAAGTCTGGTGGATAATTGGCGGGACGTTGGTCATCCTGTTGCTCATCTGGCAGGGGGTCCGGGTGGAAAGGGAAATTCATGCTACTGGCGCTGCGCCCAAACCGTTGTTAGAGAAAGGGGAGCGAAAAATTCAGGTTTTCGCTGGTGCGGCGAGCAAACCGGCCTTGGAGGAAGTGGCCCAGTTGTACGAGCAGCAGTATGGGACGAAAGTTGAGTGTACTTTCGGTGGTTCGGGGACCATGCTCTCCCAGATGCTTTTGGCTCAGCGGGGTGATGTGTACGTTCCCGGCTCGGATGACTTCATGGACAAAGCGGAGCAGAAGGGGGTGGTGGAGAAAGGTCGGCGGGAAATTGTGGCCTATCTCCTGCCGGTCATCGCCGTGCAGAAAGGCAATCCCCAGAACATCCAATCTTTGGAGGATTTGGCTCGGCCGGGGCTCCGAGTGGGCATTGCTCGCCCGGAAGCGGTCTGCTTAGGGGACATTGCGTTGGAGATTTTCGAGCAGGCCGGGTTGCGGGAGAAAATTGAACCCAACATCGTCACTCAGGCTACCAGTTGCTCCCACACCGCAGCCCTGGTCAAAATGAGGCAGGTGGACGCAGTTATCGGTTGGGATGTCTTTGCTGCCTGGTATCCGGAAGACATTGAGATGGTGCCGTTGCCCTCAGAACTGCGGCACTGGCGCTACATCCCCGCTGCGGTCACGAAGTTCGCCAGGGAGGAAAGGGAGGCGCAGCGGTTCGTGGATTTTCTCTGTTCCCAAACCGGAAAGGGAATTTTCCAAAGGCACGGTTACACAGTTGTTGCTCCGGGGAGGGAGTAAAAGGCCGTAGGCTTTACCTTAGGAGGATGGGAATGGGCGAGACTCTGATTAAAGCGGTAGACGTTTTCAAGTGCTGCATTTTAACCTGGGATTTCTTCCCGGTGGTCCTGCCGGCCTTTCTGATTGCAGGAGCGATACCGGTCTTTGTCCCGGCGGTGCACATTCTGCGCTATTTGGGCTATGGGGCTCGGAAAGTAGTAGCCTACACTGCGGCTTCCTTTTCCGGGTTCATCATCGCCATGTGTTCCTGCAACATCGTGCCCTTAGCGGCAAGCATTTACCGGCGGGGGGCTGGTATCGGACCGGCCTTTGCCTTTCTGTACGCCGGGCCGGCCATTAACTTCATTACCATGGTCTGGGTTTTTCAGGTAGTAGGGTGGCGCATGGGCCTGTGGCGGGCGGCTGCGGTGCCGATTATTGCTGTGCTCATTGGCCTGCTCATGCAGTTGATTTTCCGCCGGGAGGACACCACCCGCCGGGTGCATTTTCAGGCCGTAGTCCAGCGCGAAATTTACACCGGAGAGGCTGTCCACCCCCAGAAGTTGGGCCTGCTTTTCGGGTTGCTCATTGGCATTTTAATTTTCGGGGCCAAGGGCCTGCCCTGGTGGCTGCGCTTCACCACGCTGGTAGTTTTCGGCGGGGGGCTAGTGCTGGTGGTCCGCCGGTGGTTCACACGGGAGGAGTTGCGGGATTGGCTGGAGGAGACCCTTCACTTCCTCAAATTGGTCCTGCCCATTCTGGTGTCGGCCATTCTGGCCATCGGCCTTGCCTTCCGCTACATCCCCATTAAATGGATGCATGACCACATTTATCCTTTGGTCGGCGACAATTCGCCCCGGGCCACTTTCATTGCTGCGGCGTTCGGCTCGGTGATGTATTTCCCCATCCTCACGGAGGTCGCCTTTACCAAGGCCCTGTTGAAGTACGAAATGTTGGGAGTAGGCCCGGCCCTGGCCATTCTGCTCAACGGCCCGGGGGTAAGCCTGCCGGGAGCCTTGCTGCTCCTGCGCATTTTCGGCTGGAAGAAGACGTTAGTTTACGAAGGACTGGAGATGTTCCTGGGCGGCTTAACGGCCATGTGGTTCGGACGATTATATGGCGAATATGTCTGCCCTTGCCAGACGGGGGAAGGGGCCAATCCGGTGGAGACCCTCATTGCCGTCATAGTCATGATGGTGGTTATCGTCTTGGCGGCTTTCATCGTCTTTCGCTTTTCCTTGCCTCCCGCAGAGAAGGAGCCACCCTTAGCCCCGGAGGAAGCAAAGGCATGAAACGCATCGGCTGGCTTTTGAGTCTGGGACTGGTGGGGATTCTGGGGGGCTGTTCGCGCCCGGGGGGAGGTTCCTCTTCCCCACTCCCTCAGGGAACGACCCCCCCTCGGCAGGTGGAGGTCTTTGTGCCCTGTGGCATGATCATTCCCTTCAACAAGGTCAAAAGGCTGTTCCGGGAGCAGACGGGCCTGGAGGTGGACATTTTCTTCGAGAATGCGGTAAACCTGCTGAAGCGCATTCGCAAAGGGGCTCGTCCCGATGTGCTGGTCACGCCCGGGGAACTGGAGATGAAGCAGATGGAAGAGGAGGGTTACCTTGCTCCGGCAAGTGTGCGCACTTTTGGCACCTACCAACTCGTCCTCATCGTGCCCGGCCGCAACAAGGCTGGCATTACTGCCCTTTCGGACCTAACCAAACCCTCGGTCAAACAAATTGCCATTGCCGACCCGGAGCAAAATTCGGTGGGCTACTATGCCCGCGAGGCCCTGAAAAACCTGGGACTGTGGGAGGGGGTGCAGGATAAACTGGTGACCCATTGGCATGCCTTGCAGGCGGCGAAGTACGTGGTCAGCAGCCTGGTGGACGCGGGCCTTTACTATGCTTCCTGTCCCTTTGACAGTGCGCCGGAGAAATTGGGCAACCGGCCCGGGCCCTACCGGGTCATTGAAGAGGTTCCGCCGGAGGCCTATCCGAAGGTTAAAGTGCAGGCGGGCCTCCTGCGGGAGGCTCCTCATCCGGCCGCGGGTTGGCAGTTTCTGGAGTTCCTGCTCTCTCCCCAAGCCCAGCACACCCTGGCCCAATGGGGCCTGCCCAATTACTCAAAGGAGGAAAACCCATGAAGAAAATGATTTTCGCCTGTTTGGTCGGGGCTCTCCTGCAGGGAGTCCTCGGCTGTGCCAAACCAAGTGAACAAGCAGGTCAGGCCGCCCCTCCCCCGGCCTTGCCGGAGGGCCTGGAGGAGCCCCAGGTATGGAAATTCACCTACGGGCCGGAGGAGGCCAAAGTGGTAGTGGAGGCCTTCTATCCCTTGACCGAGGCCCACCAGTGGGCGAAGGAAGTGGTGGAAAAGGTCTGTCAGGAGCATCCGGGCAAGGTGCGGGGCGTCGTGGTGGACTTTCGCCACGAGAAAGGCTCGGAGTTGTTTGTGCAAAAGGGGCTGACCTGTGGCACCATTCTCATCAACGGGGAGGACACTTTCGATTTAGAGGGGCGCACCGTCATTTTCCAACAGGCGGAAGGGGGAATGTGGACCGAAGAGGATTTACGGCGCGTGGTGGCCCAGAAAGTGGAGGAGGCCTACGGAGCGACGGAAGGGGAGGAAGGTACGTCGGCAGAGACTTCGGCGGCGGCGCCGTCAGCCCAGACCCCTTCTCAGCCGAAAACCTCGCCTCCGACTGCTCCCCCCCGCCTGGCGGGGGGACCGGCCCGACCGGAGGTCAAAGGAGAAGTTGAAGTCTACGTGCCCTGCGGAGTGGCTGGACCCTACGGGGAGGTCGCGGAGGCCTTTAAGGCCCAGTATCCCAACGTCCGGCTGCGCCCCCGGGTGGAAAATTTCTACGTCCTGCGCAATCGGGTGCGCGATGGAGCCACACCTGACGTGTTCCTCGTCTTCGGGCCCGTGGACTTAAAGCCCCTTGAGGAACGTGGGCGATTGGTTTCCGCCACCTACGTCAAATTGGCTAAAATTTCCCTGGCCCTCATTGTGCCCCCCAGCAATCCGGGGCAGGTGAAATCCCTGGAGGATTTGGCGGGGCCTGCGGTCAAGCAGATTGCCCTGGGCAAAGTGGACTTGGGTTCGGTGGGCTACTGCGCCCAACAGGCCCTCACCCGCGCCCAGTTGTGGGATAAGGTCAAAGACAAAGTTGTGGAAATCAAAATGCCCAGGCAACTAAAGGTCGTCGCCGCCGAGGGACAGGTAGAGGCAGCCATCGTGTTCAAAAGTTGTCTGTACGAAGCCCCCCGCCCCGGAAAGGAGCCAGAACCGCTCAAGGCTACTTACATAGGCGACGTGCCCGCCCACCTGTACGACGAAATTGAGGTGGGCGCAGTGATGATAAAAGGCGCGCCTCACCCGGAGATGGCCCGCCTCCTGTTGGATTTTCTGGACTCCCCGGAAGTCAGAGCCACTTTTGTAAAGTGGTGGTTCACCCCTTTGGAGGAAGAGTGAATGCGCCTGCTCGTGTTCACCGATGAAAGCGAGGAGAGCCAGCGGCAAAAGCAAATCGCCTGGGGCGTGGCCCGTCGCTTTCCCCAGGTGGAAGTGGTGGAACTGCCCTTAACTGGCGAGGAGGCCCAACGCCGGGGCATTCCCCGTGCACCAGCAGTAGTGGCAGAGGGGTTCATCCTCTCGGTAGGAAAATTGTTGTCCGCGGGTCAACTGCGAAGGTTCCTGGAGCGAAAGGTAGCCTGATGGTCACCATTACCATCATCAAGGCCCCTACGCCCTGCCCGCAATGTCATTTGGCGGAACAGGTGGCCCAACAAGTGGCCGAAAATTACCCCGGTGAGGTCGCGGTGAAGGTTCTCAGTGTACTGGACGAGGAGGCCGACCAGTACGGGGTGGTAATGACCCCGACGGTGATGGTGGACGATGTAATCGTCAGCGTGCGAAAAGCCCCCCGGCGGGAGCGTCTTGCAGCCTTGATTGCTCGGAAATTGGGATGTTTGCCGAATACTTGACAAAAAAAGATGATAGGAGTATAATAAATAAAAGTGCCCCCAATGCTAAGGGCCAAATTGCCCGGGAGGCCCGTTTGTGGCGAAGGTTCATCATGCGACCGGCGAAGAAACAAGAAGGTGTTTATACCATTGGAGTGGCGACCAAGTTGCTGGGGGTTCATCACCGCACGCTACGCATTTACGAGGAGGAAGGGCTCATTCTCCCCCAGCGGGACCCTAAGAACAATCGGCGGCTTTATTCCGACCAGGACTTGGTCTGGATTCGCTGCATTCGCCAACTCATTCACCAGGGCGGTCTCACCGTCAAGGCCATCCGCCGCTTATTGGATTTAGTGCCCTGCTGGGAGATTAAACACTGCCCGGAGGAACAGTGGCGTCGGTGCTTGCCCAACTTGAACATTCCCCATATGAAATTGCCTCCCCAGGTGGCTCCCCCGGAACTGCTCTTGGAGGGAAAAAAGGCCCGAGCCGAGAAAACGGTGGAAATCAAACTTTTCTATGGGGTGCGGGAATTTGGGGCAATTTTGCCCTGTTCCAAGTGCATTAAAGCCGAGCGCGTTCTTCGCAAAGTGGCCCAGAGGTTTGGGGACCGAATTACCATCGTGAAGTACGAGGCTTCCTCGCCGGAAGCAGACCGCTATGAGGTGCTTCTCACCCCTACCATTTTCCTGGACGAGGAGCCGTTGGTGATAGGCGGGGTTCCTTCGGAGCCGGCGTTAGAGAGGGCGATTGAAAAGTCCTTGGCAAGTAGAAGGGAAAGTGGGGAATAAAAAATGATTTTGGGATATTATTTACAATAATTTTTGTAAGTTGATTTCACAATAAAAAAGGAGTATATCAACATGGCTCAATCAGAGTTCAAGGTAGCCCTGGTCGCCTGCGACGGCATTGGGCGGTTGGTTTCCACCGTGGTGCGGCAGGCGGCCTACAAGGTCATGCAGCAGCGACCGGAAGAAGTGATTTTAGTGGACACCGGGATGCTCCTGGCCGACCAACCGGAGGCTTTGGAGGTCATCAACAAATACCCAGTGGTGGTCATTGACGGCTGTCGCCCGCGCTGTGGGACCGTGATGACCGAAGGCCATGGCGTCAAACCGGCGGTTACGGTGTACACCCGGGATGTGGTGGCCCAGGAGAAAATCTCCTTGGTGGGCGAGCAACGGCGAGGTCTGGGCGAAAAGGGTATGCGCCTGGCCGAAGCCGTCGCCCAGCGAGTAATTGAAGCCGTTGACCTGCTCATCGCCGAAGAGATGGTGAGCACGCTTTAGGGAGTTGAGATTTCAAACCTGGTAACCATTCAGCCGGCTGTTTCTAAAGGGACAAGGGGACCCTTTGGAGTCAGGGGCTTCAGCCCCGTTAGGACGGCGCTTGTCCAAAAGGACTGAGGACTGAGTCGTGAGTACTGAGTTCCTCCGCCCTCGGTCCTCAGCACTGGTGAAGGAGGGGGTGAGGGGGTGAAGGCTGAGCGGTTACCAAACTGAAATTTGAGATTGCTTGGAGGTAACCATCATGCCAGAGAAAGTAACTTTACAGCCTTGTTTGGGCCTGACGCCGGTGGAAACGACCGTCGGACGACAGGCTTGTTACTTGGTGGCCGAGGAACTGCGGGCGGGGAAGGCCAATTTGGGCTGCGGGCCGGCCCTGAACGCCCGGGTGCAGGAAGACCTCGATTTCATCGAGTATTACCCCATTATCGCGGTAGAGGGTTGTGACCGCTGCTGTGCCAGTCGGCTGGTGCGCAAGTTCGGACAGGAACCAGAGGTAGCGGTCATCGTGCCGGAGGTGTTGCGCGAGGCCGGGATTTCCTTGGCGGCGGAAAAGGGGTTAGTCGCAGAGGTGGACCCCTACCAAGTACGCTGTGGAGCAGGAAAACCTGACCCTACCCCGCATTTGGAGTTAGACCATCCCGCCGTGCAGGCCGTGGCCCAACGGTGCGTGGCCGAGTTGGACCGCCTGCTGTCCGCCCCATAGCCAGCAGTCACGAATGCGAGGCGCGAGTAACCAGAGACTCGCCGCTCACAATTGGAAATCTGCTGCCCCCAGGGACCTTCGGGGAGGCGGGATTTTTTCTATTTCCCCCGGAAGAGGACAGAATTTGGAGGACGGGAGGAAACCCTGATGAATGAGCGAAGGAAACTCTACGGCGAATGTCTGGCCGAGTTCATTGGCACCTTTATCCTGGTGTTCTTCGGCGTCGGCTCAGTTCACACGGCGGTCTCCACGCAGGCGCAAGCCGGACTGTGGCAGGTAGCGGTAGTGTGGGGAGTGGCTATCGCCTTGGCCATCTACGCGACAGGGGCGGTAAGCGGCTGTCACATCAACCCGGCCATTACCCTGGCTTTCGCGGCCTGGCAGGGGTTCCCCTGGCGGAAAGTGCTGCCCTACATTGCTGCTCAGGTCGCCGGAGCCTTTGCCGCTGCTGCTGTACTCTATGGACTATTCCACGGTGCCATTGCCCATTTTGAGGCCCAGCACAGCATCGTGCGCGGCCAGCCGGGCAGCCAACTGTCGGCCATGATGTACGGCGAATATTTCCCCAATCCGGCCATCTTAGGCACCGATGCCGCCGCTTGGGCCCAAGTTTCCCACTTGCAAGCCTTTTGCGCGGAACTCGTCGGCACGGCTTTTTTGGCCTTTTTCGTCTTTGCCCTGGTGGACCCCCAAAACTGGGGAGCGCCACGGGGAAATATGTTCGCTTTGTTCATCGGCTTGACGGTGTCCATCGTCATCTCCATCATTGCTCCCCTCACCCAAGCGGCCCTGAACCCTGCCCGGGACTTCGGTCCGCGACTATGGGCCCTGCTGGCCGGTTGGGGACCTATTGCCATTCCCGGCCCCCGTGGCGGGTTCTTTACCGTGTACATTCTGGCCCCCCTCTGGGGAGGCCTGTTGGGTGGATTAGTCTATGAACGGTTAATTGTACCGTTCCGAAAGGTTTCCAAGACCGGAGAACAGGAGGTTGCTTTAGATGAGGGAAAGGGTCGAGGTTAAAGTCCCCGAATTCGAAACGGAGTGCCAGGCCTACCTGAGTTTCTGGTACAAACAGGAGGGAGAAGAGGTCACGGCGGGGGAAGATTTGGTTGAGTTCGAGACCGACAAGGCAGCCGTCACTGTGGAGGCTCCAGCCACGGGCAAACTGGCGCAAATTTTCGTGGGCGAGGATGAAGAAATCACCAGCGGGCAGGTGGTGGGCATTATTGAAGCCATCTAATAGGAGGGTAAGGGGGCAAATTGCATTACCCTTCTGCCCGCACATAGGAACATTATCAAAGTGAAACCGCCTAACCTCCCCTCTAATCGAAGTGGCAAATAGCGCAGAAATCGCGCTGGTGGCAGCGAAAACAGGAAGCATCGGGGGCAAAGGAAGCCACGGTGCGATGGCCCTCTGTCACCCATTCGGGGGGATGAGGCAGGGGAAGGCCATGGCAGTCGCGGCAGTAATTCGCCTCGTGGCAAGGAGCACAACTGAGGAAAGTCTCAGCACTACCCTGGCCATGAGTTTTCCGCCATTGGGCATCATGGGAGGCTGGGGGAGTGCGAGCGTGACAAGCCTGGCAGAAGGAAGTTCCGTGACATTTTTCGCACCGGTCTGGCTGTTGCTGGGCGGCGGATTGGTGCTGGCGAGTTCGCCAATTCGGTGGATGAGGCAGGGGAAGGCCATGACAGTCCCGGCAGTAATTAGGAGGGTGACATTGGCGGCAGGTCGCCCGTTCCTGAGCGGCCCGTGGGCGGTGGGTCCTCCCCCAACCCGCCGGATGGGGGGAAAGGGTTTGGTGGCAGCGGTCGCAGAAATCCCTTTCGTGGCAGGCATCGCAGGCTGGCTCTGGCTGGCGAAAGGAAGCATGTTGACGGAGGAAATTCGGGGAATGCCAGGCAGGTTTAACTTCCGCTAAACGCAAGTGGCACAGGGGACAGCGGTTGGGAACCCGTTGTCCATCGTGACAGCCGGCCCGAGTGCACTCCTCCATGTTGGGGGTGATGTGCCCGCGATGGCCCAAGTTCGGATGGCACGCCGGACAGTGAAGGCCAGGGCCCCGATGACGAGGGTGGGAAAAGTTGACCCGCCTTGAGTCCTTCTCCTGCAGGAGAGTATGGCACTCCAAGCAAACTAACCCCCTAAGGCGAGGCTGAGTCCCCATCAGCAGAAGCCGAGCGTGAGGTTTCATCTCCACCCTTCGGTTCCCCCCTTGAAGGGGCCCCTTCGGTTTCTCCTTCGCTGCACAACTCCACCACAGCAGGGGGAGACTCAATATCAGCAGTAAAATCCCTCTCCTTCGTCTCATCCTTAGGTTCTCCTTTGGCCGGGGAGGCCGCGGGGAGTTCCTCCTCTGGAGTTGCCCAAAGGCGTTCGTATTCCAATGGGTGCCGCTCCCGCAACTCCTCCTCAGAAATCTTCCCCGTGAGCCACACGAGATTCAGGGGGAAATTGCGGGGGTTGAAGTGCACATTGTAGAAATGCCAGATGAAAACGGCTAACACGGCCAACAGGGCCTCGTCGCTGTGGGCCACTTGGGCGGCCTCCAAAAGGATAGGCGACAGCCAGCGGGTCCACACCACTGGAAACCAGAGCAACACCCCTGAACCGGCCATGATGAAAATGCCCCAGAAAACTGCCCAGTAGTCGAACTTCTCGTAGTAGGTAAAACGGTCGAAGCGGGGAGGGGTCCGCTTTAGACCCAGGAAAAACAGCAGGTTGTGGCCTACATCCTGCACATCTTTCCACCGCGGCTGCATCGCCGTTTGCCAATGTTTTTTCACCAAACCCTTCCAGGCCAAATAGGCCAGGTGGTAACCGCAGGCAACCATCATCATTACTGCTGCAAAGCGATGAACTATTCCCGTTTGGTCAATCCCGCCCCACAGCCGCGCCAAGGGGGAAGCCCAGAAGGCTCGGGGAAACTTTAAGGGGAACCCGGTCAGCACGGTGAGGAAGAACGACAGGAGCATCAAAAGGTGTTGCAGGCGTTGGTGCAAGTCGAAACGAAGGAACGTCCTTCCTTTCGGGATAGCGAGCCGCCAGCGGAAGCGCAACGTCCCTTGTCGCCAGTGACGGCTCAGGTCTAAGAGGATGTGACCTATCAGCAGAGACATCGTTCCCCAAGTCAACCAGAGGAAAAATCGGTCCGTATAGTGCACTAACGGCTTGGTAGTCCGCGAAGGAGGGATATGGTCGAAACTCCGGGCAAAATTTTCCGTCGCCCCGGGGTGACATTGGCCACAGGTGCGCATTCGGTTCAGCGGGTAAGCCGTTGAGCGCGGGTCTTCAGGAGCCTGGATGTTGTGTACCCCATGGCAACTAACACAAGTGGCAGTGCGGGGGGAACCCAGGGCTTGCTTTTTCCCGTGAAAACTGCGGACATAAGTTTCATAAGTATAGGGATTTAACCCATACTGCTCCATGAGTTGAGCCTCAGCATGGCACCGGGCACAGGTAGTCGGCACCCGGGCCCGATTCACTGAAGAGCCGGGGTCTTCCACCTTCCGAATAGCATGAGAACCGTGGCAATGTACGCAGTCGGCTGCTTCCCGCTGGCCCTGGGCCTGAGCCGTTCCGTGGACGCTTTCCCTGTACTGGCCTGCTTCTGCTGCGTGGCAGCGGGCACAGGACGCTATGGCTATGGAACGGACATCGTTTTTGGCGGTTCCCTCCGCTGAAGAACTCGACAATTCCGAGGGGGGCATTCGCGCATGGAAACCTCTATCCGGGTGACACTCTTCACAGGCTAAACGGCGGTGAACTGAAGTCACATACTCCGCCGGGTTTACGTAAAGTGAACGCACTGTACCATCAGCACGTATCTCCACAAAGTCCAATCGTCCATGACAGACCAGACACCCCCCCTTCTCCCTCTCCGCCGGGGTTCCCGCCTCAATGGCAGTTAAAAGGAACGCCGTTCCCAATCCCACCAGCCATCTGAACCTTCCCATACTAAGTTCCCCGCAGGAGTAAATCTACTATGCTACCGCTTTACTTCGCCATCCAGAGGAAGTTTCCTGCTGAACTGCGGGAGGAATGTTTTTCGCCCTTAGAAGACAATCTGTGACACTGCCTTGCCGATGAGGGTGACGGCAATGGAAATCATGGCAATCAGGCCCATGCCGCAGCCGTACCCGGCCAGCAGGATGGGAGCGTAACGCCGCCAGGTGTCAGGGCCGAACTTAGGGGCAAAATACCAGCGACCCAGCAGAGCCCCTGCCAGTTGCGGAATCACGTGGTGGGGCCACATGTGCAACCCGCCAACTATCCCGTAAAAGAGGGCCTGTGGCCAGCGCAGCAGCGAAATCACGGCGAACAGTCCCAACCCGACCAGCCCTCCGTAGAGCATCAGCGCCGGCTTCAGGGCCTGCAGCATCCAGCGGCTTCCCCCTTCCAGCGTCGAGGTCGCCCACAGACTCCGCATGGTGGCAAACAACGGCCACATCCTTTGCACGAAAGGATAGGCCGAGGAAGGAATCGGTCCCATCCCCCAAACGATGGACCAGAACAGGAAACTGCAGACCACCAGGATAACGAACACCGTCAGTTCCGCCTTAATCCAACTGGTGAACTTGACCCGGCAGAGTTCCAACTCGGCGAAAACTTGCGTCACCCAGCCGTGGTCGAAGTAGGGCACGGGAGCGAACCAGATGTCCACCCCCTTATAGCCGCTGAGCAGGTACGACCCCTCAATCACCATGGGGAAGGATACCCCAGTGACCACGCCGGTAATGCCAAACATGCGAGCGGAGATGTAACTCAACAGTGGCGTGAACCCGAACCCGAACAGGACGAAGAACCACACCGGAAACTCCGGCACCAGAGTGTGACAGAGCCAGACGTAACTCAGGGTGGAAAACATCCACAGGCCCAAAGCCAGCCACAGCGGGAAGTCTCCTCGCTCTTTTTCCAGCCGCCGTTCTTTGGAGGTGAGGCGAGGTTGCCCTTCCGGGCTTACCCGCCGCGAGAGGACGATGATGGTACCAATGCCTATCAAGGCCACCACCACTCCCACCCCGATGCTGACGCTAAGCCAGAAATCGAGCCGGTTGGAAATGGTGGCCTGAATGACCGAGGAGTTGGGCTGCCAATGGGGGAGCAGGCCCCGATGGTACAGTATGGGATTGGCCACCAGGTTGACCCCCAGGCTGCTGAGAAACTGGCCCACCACCACCCAGAAGGGCAGTACAAAGCCCACCAAGAAGTTGCCCAAGTCGGTGAGGAGGCCAAAAGTAGAGGCTGGCAGAACGGTGCCCAATTTGGGCGAACCGTCAATGAAGGGGATGGGAATGATTTGCAACGGTTTAGCCATCCACAGGCCTGTGAACACGGGGATAGCGGCGTAAAAGAACCCGTAGGCCAGGCCAATCATGGCTCCCACAGTGAACACCTGCCAACGCCAACTTTCCTCCCGAACCTCAGATTCGGCCAGGGCGGTGGCTCCGCCCACGGCCACTGGGGCCATGGGGTAGGGGAGCCGTTCCTTATCGCGGGTGGAGCGGAACAGGAAGTAGCCCAGGCCGAAGAAATTGAGGCGGAATAGCACCTGATGGGCCAACAGCACTAAGATGGGCACCACCCAGGCGGAATGGAGGAAAGTCCGCTCCATCAGAGCAGGGGAACCACGGGGGGGCACTACCCAACTGGGAATCCGCTCCGCGAGGCCGAAGGCCTCCGCCTGGGGCGACTGGACGAGGAACTGGTCCCAGATTTTCACCGCGAACACGCCCCCGTAAAGGGCCAATCCGGGCACCGCTTGCGCCGCCAGGCCCGAGGCTACCGCGTAGATGATGTAGATTTCCTGCCGAGACAGGCGTACCAGCGACCGCCGGGCGATTTCCACGAACAGGATGATAGTTACCCACTGGGCCGCACCGCCGATGGACTGGCCGGTGACCAGACCCATGTAAATGGCCCCCGGCAGCATGACAAAGCCAATGAACAGCGCGGCCAGGATGGTCTTGCGATTGAACCCCTCGCGGAAGGGCTCGCCCGCGAGGTCGTCGGCCCGTGAGGGTTCAGGGGCAGAAGGCATTTTGCAATTGCCAATCTCGGTCTGGCCCTCACCCCGGCCCCCTCTCTCGCCCCCCAGGAGAGGGGAGCCTCTTCAGGGGGCCTATAATTGGGCAATTTGGTGGTCTCTCTGCAAGGCTGGCTTGGCTAAAGCCCGGACCCCCTAACCAGCCGGGGAGGATAATCCGCCGGCGTCGAGGCTTTAGCGGGTCTGAACAGGGCATCTGCGGTGCGAACGATGTAATGCCCGCCAACTACGGCCCGGGCACGACCGGTACGATGGGTGTAATAATGGTCAGCAGCGGCGAAGAGGTATAGGAAATGGTTCCCTGCGCCGCTCCCCCCGGAGCGGCAACGTTCACCTCCCATCCCTGAGCACCCTGCAGGGTGGCAGCGGTGAAGGTCACGCTCAGGGTCAGCGGCGCAGAACCCCGTTTAAAGGCAATGGCCAGAGGCATAGCCCGGAACCGCAGTTTCCGCACCGTCAGTATCAACTCCGGCGCGTTGCCTGTCCACTCCACTCGGAAAAGGTATCTCCGGTTGGCCGTGGGGGTAAAGGGAAAGGCCTGCTGCCCGCCCTCCGGTAGGGCAAATCGGCCCAATAGGACTTTGGTCACCGGTACAGGGATAAGAACTGGCGCGGCCAGTACGGCCTTCAGCACCGGCGTGCTGTAGCCGATGATTTCGTGGCTCACCCCCTCGAAGGCCAGCACGAAGTAATGGTATGTGGCCCCCAATCGCACGTCTTTATCCGTGTACGTCGTGGCCGTGAGTTCCTCGCTGACCTGGCGAAAGCCCCGGTCGGCCGCGATTTCGCTGCGAAACACGACGTAGGTGATGTATCTTATTTTCTGCCCTTCCCCCATCACCAAGGGCTGCCAGGCCAGATTGACCCCCGGCAGGTTGGGATTCGGCTGGGCCTGAGTGAGGGCGAACTGCTTCAGTCCTTTCAGCGGCTCTTCCGGCGGGGCGGTGACCTTCACATGCTGGGGCGAGGACATCTCCCTTTGGCCAGTGGCCGGATTCACGGCTCCCACGCTGTACCAATAGTCCTGCCGAAACTCCACCGCCGTATCCACGTATTTCTTCACTTGAAAGGATAAAGGCTGGGGCCCGGAAATTTTCTGACCCGGCACGGTGTCCTCACTTTCCGCCCGGTAAACTTCAAAGCCGGCTACGCTCTGCTGGGGAAGAGGCACTTCCCATTTCAGGGTCACCTGCCAGGTATTGCCCACCAACTCTGCCGTCGCCGCCTGAATGTAGGGACGCGGGGGAGGCTGGCTGCCGGGCACCAGCACTGGTTGCGACAGCACGGTGTAGTCGCTCAGGTTGTATTCGGCATCGAAGGCCCGAATGGCATACCAGGTCTCCGTGGTATCGGCCGGCTGGAAGTGGTCTACATAAGTGTAGGGTGGCGTGGGTCGGATTTCGTCTATCTGATACCACACCGGCGGCGGGCCCGTACAGGGCTGAGGGGCAAACCCCCGGTAGATGCGAAAGCCCACCGCATCCGGCGGTGCCTGCCATTGCAAGTGGACTCCGTCGTATTGTCCCTGACCGGGCAGGAGAGGGGAAATGGAAACACAGGGATAACCGCCCTCCCCCTCCTTCCTTGGCCGGCCCAGGGCCTTAAATTGGCTCACTCCCGGCGCCTCCTCGTCGTAGAGCACGGCGTAAGCCGGGGCAGAGGGCAAACTGCGGTTGGGCTGGGGCTGCGCATCGTCCCGGGCGCGGAGGCGATACCAGTAGGTTTGGCCCGGCAGCAGGCCCTGCTTGTCCACCCACTCGTATTCGTTCTGCCCCGGCTGGGCGGGTATCAACTTTATCATCTGCCACGGAGGGTTGGGGAAGCCCTGCGGTTTCCCCTCCCGGCGCCAAACTTCAAAGTTCGTCACCTCAGCGTCTTCGGGGCGACGCTGCCAGGTGAGGTGGATTTGATTTTGGCCGGGCACCTTCTCGGCCTGGACTTCGAGGGGCGCGCCCGGCGGGCGGGTGTCGAGGGGACTGGCCGCTAAAGGTTGACTCCACTGCCCCGGCTGGCCCAGGGCATCCCGGCCCCGCACCCGGTAGTAATAGGTCTGGTCGTACTTTAGCGGCGGTGGGTCCAGTTGGCCGTTCCCGTTAGCGTCCTCGCCGGGGTCCAGGAGGCCATTTCCGTTTAAATCCTCCCCCGGCTCTCCATCCACGTAGCGGAAATTGGCTGGCTGGTACTTCTGGGCCACCGGGGAGAGCAGCACTTCTTGCCACTCCTCGTCGGTCAGGGGCACATGGGCCGGCTTCTGGGCCGGCAGGGCTACTGGCGTAGCGGGCAGGATGGGATGGAGATTTAGTTGCTGCCAGGGTCCGTTCGGGGTGGGCCCGCGCTCCAGGTCGAAGCCGAAGGCCACATATTCCGGCGGTGGAGGCTCAGTCTGCGGCGGCGGAGGCATTTCCCAGGTGAGGAAAATTTTCCGGTCAGCCACCACGCCTAATTGGTCCGCCACCGCGGAGGTCACATCAGTGAGAAGGGGAGCCACCACCGAGGTCACCTGTCCGGCCTGCACGACGACCGTAGCGTAGGGGCCCAACTCCTGCTCCTGCCCGTTGACCAGGCGCCGCACCGTGTAGGTGTGCGGTCCCGGCGCCACTCCCACGTCCAAGAAGCCCAAGCCCAGCACCAGGGCCACCCGGTAGTACTGCTCCGGCAGCAGGGCCTTGAGCAGAGGGCTTTGGTTGAGCAGGGGCAGGAAATCCCCCGGCCCGATGGGGCCGCGCTCGAAATACTGAGCCAAGAGGTCGGAGACGATAGGCCAGTCCGGGCCCAGCATGTTCTGCACCGCGGCCGGGTCTGTAAGGGGGGTAACGCTCGCCACCGCCACGTTGTCCCGGTACACCACGTAGGCGTTCCCCGCCGGCGGCTGGTGCCAGCGCAGCAGGACTTGATTGGGCCCCACGGCGGGAATGACCACAAACTGCTGCGGCAAGCCCGCCGGCCCTCCCTGTGCGGCCGGCATCCCCACTAACATGCAGACCCCCAGCAGAATGGCCCCTATTACCTGTCGTTTCATAGTTTTTCCTCCTTGTCCCCCTTAATCCACCCAAACGTCCCACTCGCCCGTACTATCCTGGTAGGAAACGCCGACCCCGACGCTGTAGGAAAGGCTGGTAAGCCACAGGTCAATCTTCCCCGATACTTTGCCCTGGCCCTTCAGCCAGAAGTCGGGGGGCTCGGTAATCCACTGGCCGATGAGAACCACCTCTCCCTTAATGGTCACGATGCATATCGCCTCGCCAGAGACGAAAGCGTAGAGCCGGCCTCCGAATATGTCACCGTTGGTAGCGAAGTACCACAGTCCCAGGCTGCCCCCCGCACTTACCCGCAGGAGGCAGGAATCGCCGAACAGGGGGAAACTGACCCCGCCGGCTACGTAGGCCCCGGTGAGGGTGCCGTTGGGGTCGCCCACGGCCTCAGTGAGGATGTCCTTGACATCCTTTTCCATTACTCCCGTGTCCTCCAGAATGGACACGGGTATGTTGTACCCGGCTAAAAAGGCACCCTGCAAACTGTAACTGCGGAATTTCAGGTTGGCTGCAGCCCCGAAGTAGGCTTTGTCTGGTCCGCCTCCGAACAGGGCATCGGCCGAGACGATTTTCACCGCCTTAAAGTCGAGTTTCTTCACGCCCAAACTGCCGTCCGCCGAGGGAGCAGCGGTGTCGATGATGAGGTTGAGATAACCATCGCAGGGTTTCAAACCGCCGATTTTCAGTTTTTTGACGCTCAGTTTGATGGTGTAGACCCGGTGCCGGGTGGCGGTCACGGCGACGGTGGCGTTATCTACCACGGGCTCGACCTTGAAGGAGGCCTCGACGAAGACCTCCTCAATCACCTCCCCCACAATGACGATTTTCCCCCGTACCCGGCGGACGTCAAAGGGCAGGTCAAGCACCTGCAAGCCCTCATTGAAGTAGTCCACCGCGTCCTGGCCAATGGCCTGAATAGTCTGGCCGGTAGGCGATTCCAGTTGCTCCGCCAACCAGTCCATCACCTCCTTGGTCGTGCTCTGGGCCCACTCTTTCGTTTCCGTGGAGCGCAATTTGCCCGCCAGTTCGGCGAGACCTATGTCTTGTGAGTGCTCCTCAACCCAGGCCATCACTTGGTCGTACTTCTCCAGGTCCTCGTCCGTGATTCCCGGCCCCTTGAGTTTCTGCTTGAACTTGTTGAAATCTTCCAGGACGCCCTTAACCTTGTTATAGTAGGGCCGCAGGGCATCGTAGAGTACGGTGATGGAACCCAGGCCGAAGGTCAACTGGGCGGTAGGGGGCTTGTCATTCACCGCTCCGTCCAGCACCACGGCGGAATCAATGCCCATCCCCAACAGCGTCCATTTGGCCGCACCAGCGAAACTGGCCGGTTGGTCGTCATCGGTCTGTTGGGCAAAGGCCAGGTCGTATTTAAACTCAATGCCATCTACCCATTCGTGGCGCAGTTCGATTTTCTCCTTCAACCCCACGTAGTTGGCGTTCGGGTGGCCCACGACGAACATGGTAGACGGGCGCCCTCCGAAATAGGGGAGGACCACGGAGCCCTCCAACTCCACCCAGCCTACCTTCACCCCGCCCAGGTCGGGGAATTCCTTGACCGTGGCCTCGTTGTTGAGCCAGGGGAGGGGGTCCCCGGTGCTGCTCAACCGTGCCTGTTCCAGCAGGAAAACGAACCCCTGCAGGGAATTGGTGGGCGCGTTGTGCACCACCATCGCTCCGTGAGGGTTGCCATCAGGGCCGAACATGCCCTCTAGGCTGAGGGGGTCTTGGAGGAATTTCACCTCGTAGGTGCCGCCCACGGAGAGCCAATGCTTACCGTTGTCTACCTCAAAGCCCACCCGCTCCGGGGTTAGGGTCACTGCCCAGTACTCCAGGTCCGTGGGTTTCTGCTGGCCGGGAGGTACAATTCCCTGGGTCAACTCGCCCTGGTCGTTAATCTCCCAATTCCGAGTGACGAACCGGGCCTCTTTCGTCAGGCCGGTGTCGGGAGGAGGGGGAAGGGTTACCTCGCCATCCAGTTGAGACTCATACACCCGCGAGTCCAGAAAACTGAAGGCCACATTGGTAAACTCTACGCGGTAACCCTGACCCCCGTGTTCGTTGGCCCAGAATTCTGCTTTTAACGGGTTGGCCCCGCTGACCTCACTGGTGAGCACGCCAGACACCCCGACGGGCCGCAGGTAGAGGTTGGGCTCTGGGTTGGGAATTTCACTTGGTTTATCCGCCCCTTTCAGGGCCAGTTCAAACTTGTTCAACTTCGTCTTGCCCGCCAACAGGTTCAGCCCGGCATCCACCCGGTCCTCGCCCCAACCCGCGTTGGGCCCGTCGGTCTTGAAGGTGGTTTCGTCTACTTTGGCCAGGAAGTGCTTCTCCGGCGTGGTTTCGGTCACCGCTCCGGGCAGGTAGAGCAGCCCCTCTGGGGCCTCAGCCCGAAAGGCTACCCCCCAGGTCAGCGGGGGCGGAGTGGGCGTAACCTGGGCCAGGCCGTCCAGGCTGCCCGTAGGCCCGCGGGCGGTGAGGTTCACCTCGCCTTTTACCTGCGTGGCGGGGGGAGGAACGGCGGTGTACTCGCGCAGGTAGGCGAAGGCAAACTCCGCCTGCAATTCCCCTCCGGCCACCCGGCCCTCTTGTATCTGCAACTGACCCTCCTGCACCTCAACTTTCACCCGGGGGAACAGGGCCGTGTAGGTGCCCCCGTGCCCCGGCGCGAGGGTCAGTTCCCCGGCGAACCCCTGGGGCGTGATTTGCCCATTTTGCACCGTGTAGGTGAACTTCAAGTAGCCGTCGTTGCTGGCGGGGATGGGATTGCCCTGCCGGTGCGGCCAGTAAAGGGTGTGGGCGGTGGAAAACTGGAGAGCGGCCTCTTGACCCAAGTTCAGGGTGATGGGGCCGGTGGGCACAATGCCCAGGGGCAAATCGCGCAAATCGAAAGAAGTGTTGGGGGGCAGGTTCACCGGGCCCAGTTGCAGGTCGGCGGGCAACGGTTGTCCATCCAGGGCCAGTTCCGTTTTGCCGTTCACCGTTACCCCGGCCGTCACCGGCAAGCGCACCGTCAGGTCAGCCTCCCCGCCCTGCGGGGTTAGCCGCACGGCCCGGAGCAACAACTTCCAGTCGTCTGCTCCGGGCACGGCAACCCCGGGGGAGAAAGAATGCGTGACCTGGCCGCCGGTGACCTTGCCATTGGCCTGGGCGGAGAGGTTTTGGAAGGGCACCTCCAAAGTCACCGGCCCAGCGGCTCCCTGTACCGTCCAGGTCGCGGTGCCCCGTAAGTTCGCCAGGGTGCTGCCCGGCAGATAGGAACGCACGGCCAGTTGGTAGGGGCCAAATTTCAGCACCGCGGGCAGCGGGGTAACGGGCAGAATTTGCGTCTGCGCGTTGTTCTGGGGGTTGGAATCGGGGGTCGTTTGGGCTTGCACGGTGAGGGTCAACTGCTGAGCCGTCAAGGGCAGGTCCAGGGCGGCCGGCGGGACGACTACCGCTTGGGCGTTGACGGCTATCGGGCCCTGTTCCGCTTGGCTCACCCAGGCTGGCTCTTGTCCACCGCCGAACCGCACCTCGGCCCGCACAATGATAGGCCGGGAGGTCAATCCGCCCTGATTGGTCAGGGTAACCTTCACCACATAACCCTGTCCGCCAGAGACCAGGCCCGCGGGCAGCACCTCCACCTGTTGCACCGCCACATCGGGGAGGAGCAACTCCGGCCGTTCCAGGCGCGGCCTTTCCAGAGGCGGCTGCACCGGCGGTTCGATACGAGGCGGTTGGGGGCCTGGAGGCGAGGGCCGAGGGGGGATTGCCACCGTCGGCTCATCATGATGGTTCACCTCCTTCTCCCCTACGGCAGAGAACGCCGGGTTCGCCGAACTGAGGCCTAAGGAATCCCTCGGGCCACCAGGCAACGGAGCCACGGGGCCAGGTTGCCTAATTGCCGCAGTGCCCAAGGCAGTGCCCTCTGCGGCGAAGGGCAGATGCATAATTACCATTAGGCCCCCCGCCAATCCCCACCATTTCGCTGACTCGCTCATGGTAGCGTCTCCTTTCCTCAGGGTAGTATGCTGTCAAACACCACCGCGGAGAAAAACCTAAGCCCTACTTCTACCCAGTCCCCACCAGGAGACTCAGGATGAGTGCTAAGTCCCTATTCTTCTCCCTCCTTAGGGGCCCGTTCCAAGCGAGGACCTGACATGGGTATTACTTTCCCCACGAGGGACGAGATAAGGGGTTCCAACGGCGAGTCCAAGGCGGGGTAGAGGAAAACGGTGGCCATATGAAGGTTTGCTGCACGAACCTCGTAATGGAGGGCATAGGCCGGCTGGAGGAAATGCTGCCGTCGCCGCTTTCCGTCAGCAAAGTAACGGTTATTAGCCTCATTTGAAAGTGCGAATGCCTTCTACGCCGATGTCTCCCTTGTCAACCTGCCCCGTGGAACCAGCGGCCAAACTCAGGACCACTACCGCCGCCCCGGTCACTAACCATTTTACGGATTTTGCATTCCTCAGGGCTTTGCCTCCTCCTTTCAATGGTGGTCAGTTTAGTTTTTTTCGCCGTTCCCCTCCGAATACCTTCCTCCCCTTTGCACCCATTCCTCCCCCTCCTGGCGGAAGCGGGTTTTGTACCGCAGGTCGAGGGTGCGCCAAATCAGAAATTGCTTGCGAATCCCGTCCAGAAACCGCCGATTGACCCGCTGCCAGTCCGCGTGCTCCCCTTCCTCCCGGTGGATGAACACGTGGATTTCGTACAGGTCTTTTTCCTCCGGCATGGGTTCGGCCTCCAAACGCACCGCCTGCTTCACCCCCAGGTCGTAGGGAGCCAGCCAGACCTCGGCCTCAATGGCGTAAATAAGGGCCGAGGGGGGGCCTCCTTTCCCTCTTGCTCCGCCGGCGGAGGGAGCCAGGGAGAGGGTGGCCCCCTGGGTGTAGAACGTGCCCACGGACTCTTCGGTGTACAGGGCGAAGTACTGCCGCAGGTAAGCAAACAGGCCGAGGACTTCCAGGCGGTTGACGGTGAAGGGGAAGTCAAACCGCCAGTCGTCGCCCTCCGGTTCCGGCATCTCCCAACGTCGGGTTACGTCGGGCACGCTCAGTTCACTGGCCTTCCGGGCGGGGTAAAGCGTGGACAGGAGTACCGTAGCCATGACGATGAGGGTGGAAAAGACCGCGCTGAGGGAGGAGTAGTTCAGGTTCAACCCCGGCAGGACGCCGGTAAGGGTGACGAACTTGGCCACCACCTGCCCCAGCAGATACCCAACCATCGCTCCCAGCAGGGCGTAAACTGCCGCCTCCCCTAAGAACAGCATGGCGATATGGTTGGGAGCCAGGCCCACGCTGCTGTAAATGCCGATTTCCCTCACCCGCTCATATACGGCGCCAATCATGGTGTTGAGCACAATCAGGGCCGCAATGAGGATGGGAATGAGCAAATCCGTCAAACCTCCGAAGGCAGTGGTGGCCACCGAACTGTAGGTCCACACCTGCTCACCCATTCCCACGTAGAGAGTTCGGGCCAGCCGGGCCAGGAGGGTGTCCACGCTTTGGGCCAGGGCCTGTGCATCGGCGAAGCGCGCGGCGATGGAGTGCAGGGTCCCCGTTCCGCGCAGCAGGAGGGAGCAGGGCACGATGACCGTCCGGGCGGGGTCCACGTGGGAGAAGGACTGGGCCAACTGCTTGGTTTCGGTGCCCGCCTGGCGGCTGCGCTGGATGGCTGTTTTGTCCTCTGGGGAGAGGAGCGAGAAGTCGGCGGGGGTAAGCGGCTCGGCATCTAAGTCCTCTATGGCTCCCAACTTCTCCGCGTCAAACAGCCCCTTGACCGCGAGTTCCCGCCCGAACAGGGTTACTACCCCACCCACCTCCACCTCCAGTTCTCGCGCCAACTCCAGAGGCAGCAGACAACTCTCCTCCTCCTCGGAGGCGAACCATTCTCCCTTTATCAACGTCTCCCCTACCCCCGTCACCAGCGGCTCGCGCGGACTCAGTCCCAACACGCCCAGGGCATCGGCCACCTTTCCCTCCGGGGTCCTCACCTCGGCGTACACCTTTTGGGTGAAGTCGGACAGGGTGTACCAAGCCCGCGGCACCACCACCGCCGTCGGTTCCAACTCCTGGCGCAGGTACTCGTAGGCCACCCGGTCTAAGGGCCACCAGTTCAAGTCGCGCATCAGGAAGCCCTGATAAGAGGGACGGTTGGGCTGGAGGATACGGTTATAGCGCAGGCGCGTTTTGATGGAGGTGAAGGAGAGTACGGTGAAGGTCAGCAGGATGATGGTCACGCAGGTCAGGCCGGTGCGGGCCTTGCGGCGGCGCATGTTGGCAATGCCCAGGGAAAAGGCCACCCCTAAGGCTCCCAGGCGTCCCACGTCGCTGGCGTAAACGCCACTCTGACTCCGGCGCACTTTGGTCATCTGCTCCTCAAAACGGTTGGAGATAATGCGGGTGACAATCAGGCTCAGGGCCAGGGCCACAAAACCCAGCAGGATTATTTCCGGGGCATGGGTCAGTTGGAAGGCGGGGTGAACTAAACGCAAAATCAGGTAGAAACTGAGGAAAATCCCCGCGGTTCCCAGGATTTGCTTCTGAATGGTGGCGAAACTGAACAGCAGCCGCTCGGTGAAGAAGGAAAAGGGCAGCAGGAGTAGCAGGTAGAAGATTATGCCCCGCACCACGTCCACGCTGGTGGATTTCGTGTCCGGGTAGGCCCGCGATTCCAGGCCCAGGGCTTCCCGGCTGAGGGTAACGAACCGGCTCCATTGGCGCTGCCGACGGGCTTCTGCGGCCTGACGCA
>DTZQ01000494.1 GCA_012961305.1 Armatimonadota bacterium
CATGCCTTCCGCTTCAGGCAAATTTAGCGGAAAGTAGAGGACAAACTGGAAGAAGGATGAGGTGGGGCTGGCCATGCGTTGTCCAACTTTGAGCAAGCACCCGCCTCCGCCGGGCAGAACCGGCTGGCCGTAGAGGGAGGAGAGACCTTAGTTACCTGGTCGGGGGAGGTTAGGGTTGAACATCGTAGAGTTTTTGCTGGGGAGGTGGCGGAGGAGAAGCACGACGGGCGAATTTTGACAGAGTGGTTGGAGGGGTTGAGGCGACGGGAGTTTACCGACCCGGTCCCCCCTGGCCCACACTGAGGAGATATTCCCGCCGTAGGCAAAGTTCGGGAAAAATTTTGCCTGGGGGAAGGAAAGCCGTACGGGAGGTCGAACTCAATGGGTTGGGCAAAGGAGTTATGATTGCTCCAATGCCCCCTGGGGGTACTTCCCATGAAGGCCGTGAAGTCGGATTTGGCCTGGGTGAGTGGAGGGGTTCCCAGCGAACCCTGAGGGGCGGTGCATTGGGTTTGTGCTGATGGCTCCAAGTTCGGGGCAAGCCCGGCTATCCCATAGGGGCAGAGAGGAGCAAGGGCATGCAGGAGGGTGTAGGCACAACAGCCAAGCCTGGCAAGATGGTAAAGACAGACGTACCGGTTGGGAGTGAGGCGACACCGGTCACCGTCATTCAGCCCAGGAAGGGCTTGGTGGGGATTGATTTCCAGGAACTCTACCGCTACCGTGAATTACTCTATTTCCTTACCTGGCGCGATGTCAAGGTGCGTTACAAGCAGACGGTGCTCGGGGCAGCCTGGGCGATTCTCCAACCGTTCTTAACCATGGTGGTATTTACTCTGTTCTTCGGGAAAATGGCTAAAATGCCGTCCGATGGGATTCCCTATCCTATCTTCTCGTACGCGGGCCTGCTCCCTTGGAGCTATTTTGCCAACGCGCTGAGCAATTCTGGCAACAGCCTGGTGGGCAGTGCCAATCTTATTACCAAAGTTTATTTCCCTCGGCTGATAATTCCCATGGGGGCTACCTTAGCAGGGTTGGTGGATTTTGCTATCGCGATGGTGGTTTTGGGGGGAATGATGGTGTATTACCATTTCGTTCCCAGTTGGGGGATGTTTCTGTTCCCGGTCTTGGTGTTTTTCACTTTTCTGCTGGCCACTGGTACAGGCTTGTACCTTTCGGCCCTTAATGTGAAGTACCGCGACGTCCGTTATGTTATTCCTTTCTTCATTCAACTGTGGCTGTTTGCCTCGCCGGTAATCTATCCCACCAGCCTGCTGCACGGACCCTACCGCTGGGTGTTGAGTCTGAACCCCATGGTGGGCCTAATCGAGACCTACCGAGCCTCCATGCTGGGTCACAAGCCCATCCCTTGGGAACAGTTGGGCTTGGCCTGCGGGATCACCGTGCTTGTGTTCCTGTCGGGCATTTTGTACTTTCGGCGGATGGAGCGGGAGTTTGCAGACGTGGTGTGAAGGTTTGAACCTTATCTGACCTTGCCATATCGGCACCCGCCAGAACTGCCACGACACCCTGCGGGACTCCCTGGCGAGCGCCCTCACCGCACCCCTGCGTCTCTGGCGTGACGGAAGACGGAGGACCGAGGACGAGAGAGGAGGACGGGGGACCGGAGACCGAAGACCGGAGTCACCTTCCCCAGTCCCCCGTCTCCGGTCCCCGGTCACCGGTCTCCAGTCACCGGTCTCCAGTCACC
>DTZQ01000495.1 GCA_012961305.1 Armatimonadota bacterium
CGGGAATATCAGCCTCCGGCTGAGTAGTCACTCCAGAACGAACTTACGCCCGGCGGTATTAAAGTTAACCTTGTCGAGTTAACCGACCTCAGTAATAAACCAATAACCACACTGACCAGCAATGGCCCCCAGTCATCCTGCGGTGGCCGGGGAAAAGGGCTATCGGGAGAGGGCCTGGGTTCGCACGGCGTTTGCCCGCGCCAGATAAGCGTCTCGCGGTTCCAATTCGAACTCCCGAAGGATGTCCTCCACCGTCACTTCGGGATGGTGGGAAATAAGCAGGCAGGAAGCCTCTGGAGTAGCAACCTCTATTTCCACCGCCGGGCCGTACTTGCGCTTTAGGTCCTCGAACTTGGGATGGTTGTAGTCCAGGTGCAGCACTCGACAGTCCAGGTTGAGGCGCCGGGAGATGATGCGTTCGTAATTGCTGGATTCGACCAGCACCCGCCCCAGAGGATTGACGATGGCGCTTTGCTCGCCCGGGGTGGCGGAGGCTACGAAGACGCCAAAGTCGTAGGCCCAGATGCGCAGTTGCAGTCCGCCCCGATACATGGAGGGGAAAAAGACCATTTCCGCGCCCTTGGCCTTAAGTCCTTCGATGACCTGGCGGAAGTTGAGGTCGTAACAAATGGCACAGCCGATTTGGCCGAAGTCCGTGGTGAACACCGTCGGCTCCGTGCCGGGGGTGATGCCCACCTCGATTTCGCTAATGGTAGGATGGATTTTGTGGTACGCGCCGAGTATCTGGCCCTCCCGGTCAATTAGCACCGCTGAATTGTACACCTTATCCCCCTGCTGCTCCACCAGGGGACAGATGACGTACATGTGGTACTCCCGCGCCTTCGCCGCCAGAACCTCTGTAGTGGGGCCGGGCACTGGTTCAGCCGTTTTGAACCATTCCTCGTTGCTCAGGCCCAGTGCGGCAAAGGTTTCCGGCAGGCAAACAATGTCCGGGCGGTCAAGGGCGGCTCGGTCCAACCACTCGCTGGCACTCTGCCGCGCCCGTTCCACCCGGTCCTCCACCGCTCCCCCGGCACCGGGGAAGGAAATAGTAGAAACGCGCACGTAGCGAGCCATCAGTTCCTCCTTACACCCCCGTAATACTCACGCAAGTGGGGTCTTAAGGCAGTTTATTCGCCCCCAGGTCGTTTTTCCCTTCTCCTAAAGGGAGGATTCAGTGGACGAACAGCGAACGTCTTGAGCAAATCTGAGGGTACGGAGGTTAAGGCATGAACTTAATCGTGATTATGTTGGACAGTTTCCGACAGGACCACATTGGTTTCTACCATGGAGGAGAAAGTCCTTTTGAGGGGGTTCCGGCCTGTCAGACGCCCAACCTCGACCGGTTTGCCGCATCGTGTGTGGTGTTCGACAACGCCTACCCCGGAGGACTGCCCACCATTCCCGTCCGCACCGAACTGATGACCGGGCAGGCCACCCTGCCGTTTCGGCCCTGGCAGCCGCTGACTAAGGAAGATGTCACGGTGGCCGAAATCCTGCGCCAGGAGGGGTACGTCTGTGGCCTCATTTCGGACACTTACCACTATCGGGCGCCGGGGATGAACTTCCACCGGTCGTTCCACTGTTATCGGTGGATTCGGGGGCAGGAATATGACCCCTGGGTGTCCTCCCCCTCGCGCCGCCAGGTGGAGGATTACGTCAATGAGAACTATCCTCCGTCTTGGCGGGCTCGCATCCACCAGTTCTTGGCCAACACGGACGATTTCACGGAGGAAAAGGATTGGTTCCCGGCGAAGGTGGTCGCCGAGGCGGTGGACTGGCTGAGGAAAAACCGGGTGCACGAGAAGATTTTCCTCTGGCTTGACAGTTTCGACCCCCACGAACCCTGGGACCCACTCCCCCGCTTCGACCAGTACACCGACCCAAACTACTCTGGGCCGCGGCTCATTATGCCTATGGGCGGCTGGGCGAGCGATTGGGCCACGCCAGAGCAAATCAAATACATTCAGGGCCTCTATGCGGGTGAGGCCGCTTTCGTGGACTACTGCCTGGGCCCGCTGTTTGAATGCCTGGAGGAGGAGGGATACTACGAGGATTCCCTCATCTTCCTGGTGGGCGACCACGGCCATCCGCTGGGCGACCACGGCAAGTTCCTGAAGGGAGCCGACCGGATGTACAGCGAACTGCTGAAAGTGCCCTTCATGTTCCGCTTCCCCGAGGGCCAATATGGCGGACGACGAACTTCGGCTCTGGTCACGTTCTGCGACGTGCTGCCCACAGTGTTGGAAATCCTGGGCCTGGAGAACAACATCGAATACATGCACGGCCGGAGTTTCCTGCCAGTGCTGAAGGGCGACACAGACACCCACCGAGACGCAATTATTACTGGCTACCGCGAAGGATTAGACCGCTGCATTAGGGACACGACTTGGAGTTACATCTCCCGGCCGCCTGAGGAACCGGATGAACTTTACCACCTGCGGGAGGACCCGCGAGAGCGGAACAACTTGATTGACGAGTACCCAGAGGAGGCGGTGCGGTTGGCCCGTCGCTTTGGAAACTACTTCCGCAAGGGCGGAATGCGGGCGGTTAAAGGAATACAGGGCAAGTACGAAATGGGTTCAGCCAGCGTGGAATAAGGGCGCTTAAATTCCAAAGCGAAACTTTAGGGGGCCGTCAGTTTGTTAATTACGTAGGGAAGGGTAACGAAAAGGAATTGACGCCGGATGAGATGGGCAGGTAAAGTCTTGCTGTTTCTCGCCCTGCTGGGGTGGACAGCAGCAGTTAGAAGGCCGTCCTTCGGACTGCAGGAACGGCCGGTGGAATTCTCGGCCCGGGTGGAGCCGAGGGAGGCCCGGCCGGGGGAGACGGTACAACTTCAGGTCACGGCAACAGTGGAAGCACCGTGGCACCTTTACTCTTTGACCCTGCCCCCGGACGCGGGCCCGGTGCCGACCAGCATCACCCTGGCCGAGGAAGTGCCCCTGGAACCGCGGGGGGAATTTCGCGGCCCGCCGCCGCAAAGGGAATATGACCGCACCTTTGAAACCGAGGTGGAATACTACGAGGGGACGGTGACCTTTACCCGGGCCCTGAAAGTGCCGGAGGATTTGCCGCCGGGGAAAGTTCCCTTGCGCGGCACGGTTCGGTACATGGTCTGCAACGAGCGTTCTTGCCTTCCCCCGACCACGGCTGAGTTTGCCACCGTGCTGAGCGTAGTGGCCGGCCCACCGCGTCCGGAGTTTACCGGGATGCCGGGCCGGGAAAAAGAAGGGCCGGCTGCGCCGGGGCCCGAGGACGAAGTGGCTGCGGCCCTACGAAGGGGGTTCGGAGCCTTCCTCTGGCTGGCGGTGATAATGGGCCTGCTGGCGGTGCTGACCCCCTGCGTGTTCCCCATGATTCCCGTTACCATCTCCTACTTCACCAAACAGGCTGGACAGAGCCGGGTGCAAATGGTGAAGTTGGCGGCTGCTTACGCCGGCGGGATTTCCCTCACCTACACCGGTCTGGGAATTCTGCTGGCCCTGACCCTGGGAGCAGCAGGGACCAACCGGTTTGCCGCCAATCCCTACGTCAACCTGTTCATTGCCGCGCTGTTTTTCACCTTTGCCCTGAGTTTGTTCGGCTTGTTCGAACTGCAACTGCCGGCCTCCTGGGTGACCTACTTCGACCGCCACAGCCAGCGGGGAGGTTATTTGGGCGTGTTGGTGATGGGCTTCACCTTTACCTTGGTGGCCTTCACCTGCACCGTGCAGTTCGTGGGGCTGCTGCTGGTTGCGGCGGCCCATGGAGAGTGGACCTGGCCAATTGCCGGCATGTTGGTCTATTCGGCTGCTTTCTCCTTCCCCTTCTTCCTGCTGGCTTTGTTCCCCCAATTTCTCGCCGCCCTGCCCCAGGGCAGCGGGGGGCTGAACACTACCAAAGTGGTGTTGGGTTTTGTGGAGTTGGCCGCGGCCTTCAAGTTCCTCAGCAATGCCGATTTGGTCTGGCAGTGGCAGGTGCTCACCCGCCCGGTGATGCTTTCGGCCTGGGTGGTGATTTTCGCCTGCTTGGGAATTTACCTGCTGGGCAAAATCCGCCTGCCGCACGAGGCCCCGGCAGAGAATATCAGCATTGGACGGCTGCTGTTGGGCATGTTGTCTTTGGCCTTTGCCCTCTACCTGTCGCGGGGCCTGTTTGGGGCTCGGCTGGCGAATTTGGATGCCTATTTGCCACCGGCCGAGTACGGACAGCCCTTCGCCGCTGAGACCTCTTCGGCGGAGGCGCAAGTAGCCGGGGAACCTTTGGAGTGGCTGGATTCCTACGAGGAAGGCTTGGCCCGGGCCCGCGCCGAAGGTCGGCCGGTGTTCTTGGACTTCACCGGCTACACCTGTACCAATTGCCGCTGGATGGAGACCAACATTTTCGCACGCCCGCGAGTGCAACAGTTGCTCCGCCGGTTCGTTTTGGTGCGGCTGTACACGGACAGCGGACCTCACCATTTGGAGAACCAGCAGTTGCAGGAGGAGCGGTTCGGCTCGGTGGCCCTGCCGCTGTATGTAATTGTGAGCCCCGCGGGTGAGGAATTGGCCCGCGCTCCCTACACCCCCCGCGAAGAGGACTTCGTGCGGTTTCTGCGGGAGGGATGGGAGCGTTACCGTTAACCCTGTCAAGTTAGGCAACTGGGCAATTATGACTGGGGTGGGAACTCATCGTCCTGCCAAAGCGTTAAAATGATTTAGAAGGGAGGGATAACTGTGGGGTTTCTTGTGCCGCGGCATAGGAGAGTATGGGCCGGATTTGCGGTAGGTGCGTATCTGTGGCTGTTGGAGATTGCGCCCTATTTTCACGTTCATCATTTTCGATTTTTCCTGACATCCCCAGTAAGAGCGACCGTACATTTCTCGGCCTTGCCGACTCGGGCAAAGGCCACACAAGTGCAGTCAGTTCCCCTATCCTGCCCTATTTGTGCCTTGTGCCAAAGTGCCACGGCGCAATTAGATGAGCATGTCCAGTACCGGGAGCCGGTGGTCAGTGTCACCCCCCTTACCCTGGCAACCCCGGAACATCTCTGTTTTTCCCCCTCCATCCTTCGCCATCCCCGGGCTCCACCTTCGGGGTGACCTTTTCCGCAATAACCACTATTCCCCTGGAAGGTCTGATTCGTTTCCCAGGACGTTAATACCCGGAAATTGTACTGCCGGGATGGGATTTTGCTGTTCCCAAAGGAGGAAATCATGAAATCCGGACCTATGCTTTGGCTGCTCCTCCCGGCCCTAAGTTTGGTGGTAACTAAGCCAACCTGGGCTGCGGAGGCTGCGGTGGCGAGTGAGGAAGCGGAGTTGGAGGCCCTACGGAAGGCGGCTGAGGAAATGGCCGGGCCCGTGGAGGCTGCCCCTGCGGAGGCCGAGGTAGCCCCCGAAACTGCGCCGGGGCCGCGTTTCCTGCCGGCGTTAAACCCGGAGGTGAGCGTCATTGGTGACGTAGTTTTCAGCCTCAATGACACGGAGGCCGAAAGCCAGCAGCAGGAGGGGGAGGAAGAACATGCTCATCCTGAACCCCCGTTATTTCTCTTTGGACGGGACAAGTTCACCCTGCGCACTTTGGAACTGTCGCTGCAAGCCCCCTTAGACCCCTTCAGCCTGGCCAAGGTGTTCCTTCATTGGGGCAGAGAAGGCCATGTGCATGTCTGTGAAGCCTACATTGATTACACCAACTTGGGCAAGGGTTGGCGTTTGAAATGCGGTAAGTTCCGCCCGACCTTAGGAGTGCTGAACCGCTGGCATGAGCACGCTCTGCCCCAGGTGGACCCGCCCCGGGTGTACAGTTGGCTGTTCTCGGAGGGGTCTCTTAGCGGCCTAGGCCTGGAGGTGAGCCGGCTGGTGGGACCCTTCTGGGCGGATACTAACGAATTGGCCTTAGGGGTCATTAACGGCAGTGACCCCTTTACCCTCGCGGGGGAGGATTTCGACCGGCCGGCGCTGACACTACACCTGAAGAGTTACTACGACCTCAATCCGAGCATCTACTTCGAGTGGGGCCTCAGCGGACTGGTGGGCTGGAATGACCCTGCGGGGGACAACCTGACCCACCTCGAGGTGTTGGACTTCACCTACGACTGGACGCCGGTGGGCCGAGCCAAGTATCGGGGGCTGACCGTGCGAGGCGAACTGTTCTGGTGCCATCGCCAACAGGAGCATTTCATCTATGAGCACCTGCACCCTACTGGGGCTACCCCAGAGCGATATGCTACCAGCCTAAGTGGGTATCTCTACGCAGAGCAGACCTTCCAGCGGAACTGGCAACGGGGTCTGAGACTTGATTATGTGGAACTGCCCGACCGGCCCCAGGATAGGGAATGGGGCCTGTCGGCCTATGTAACCTTCTGGCAGAGTGAATTTACCCGCTGGCGGCTCCAATACAGCCACTTGGAGCGCAATTTCGCGCCCAACGAAAATGTGCTGTTCCTGCAGGTGGACTGGGGCATGGGCCCCCACCGCCACGAAGCCTATTAAGGGCTTACTTAGGGAGGAAAAATCATGCGCAGAAATGTCGTGGTATTTTTCCTAATGCTGGTGGGGCTGTTGGCGCAAGCAGCAACAGCCCAGAAACTCAGAGTCGTGACCAGCCTGCCTGATTATGCGGCTATTGTGGAAGAAGTAGGAGGTGAGCGGGTGGGAGTCAATTACATCGTCCAGGGCAATCAGGACGCTCATTTTGTCAAGCCCAAACCCAGTTATTCCCTGATGTTGCGAGCCGCAGACCTGTTCGTCACTACGGGGTTGGACTTAGAACTGTGGGCTCCCACGCTGATTGACCGCTCCGGCAATCGGCATATCCGCGAGGGGCAGCCGGGCTATGTGCGGGCCGCCGCCAACATCCCCCTGCTGGAGAAGCCCGTCGGTCGGCCCAGCCGGGCGGCCGGAGACATCCACATCTACGGCAATCCCCATATCCACACCAGCCCGCTGAACGGGAAAATTATCGCCCGGAACATTTTGGCCGGACTGAAGCGGATAGACCCAGCCCACGCGGCCTATTATGAGCGGCGGGAGAAGGACTTTGAAGCCCGCCTTGACCGGGCCCTGTTTGGGGAAAGGCTGGTGAAAATCTTGGGCGGCGACCTGCTGAGCCGACTGCTGCGCCAGCACAAATTGTTTCCCTTCCTGAAAGGACGCCAATATCGGGGCAAGCCGCTGATAAACTACTTAGGTGGCTGGCTCAAGGCCGCCCTGCCCCTGCGGGGGCAGAAAATCATCGGCTACCACAAGAATTGGATTTACTTCGCCGATACCTTCGGCCTGAAAATCGTAGAGTACATCGAACCCAAACCGGGCATTCCGCCCACGCCAGCCCATGTGGAACGGGTGATTCGGACCATCCGCCAGCAGAACGTCAAAGTAATGTTGATTGCCAACTACTTCGAGCGGTCGAAGCCCCGGCTCATCGAACAGCGAACGGGCATAAAGGCGGTTTTTGTGCCCCTTTCCGTTCGGGGCGAACCGGGAGTTAATACCTACTTCGACCTGTTTGACCTGTGGATTAGGCGCTTGACGGCGGCCTTTCAAAGGGAGGTAGCGCTAAAGGAGCAAGCCCATGCGCGAAATGTTGGAACTGATGTGGATGCCGTTTTTGGCCTGTCTGGTGCTCATTGGCATCCATGCCTACTTTGGCATCCACGTCCTCAAGCGGGAAGTTATTTTCGTGGACCTGGCCCTGGCCCAGATAGCGGCTCTGGGGGCTACTCTGGCCTTTCTGTTCGGCTTGCACTTAGAATCGCCGGCTGCCTACGCGTTTTCCCTGGGCTTCATCACCCTGGCCGCGGCCATCTTTGCCCTCACTCGCACGCGGGAGCAGAAAATTTCTCAAGAAGCCATTATCGGCATCGTGTATGCCATAGCCACGGCTGCGGCGATTCTCATTGTAGACCGTGCCCCCCATGGAGCAGAGCACGTTAAGGAAATGCTGACCGGGGCGATTCTCTGGGTACAACCCCGGACTGTGGCCTTCGATGCCCTGGTGTACGGGACCATCGGATTTTTCCACGTTCTCTTTCGGCGGCAGTTCAACTTAATTTCGGAGGACTTCCGGGCGGCCCTGGACCAGGGTGTTCCCGTGCGTTTCTGGGACTTCGTGTTCTACGTCTCCTTTGGCATCATTGTGAGTTTGTCGGTACGGGTGGCCGGGGTACTGCTGGTGTTCTGCTTCCTGATTGTCCCCGCAGTAATTTCGCAACTGTTTTCCGAAAATCTGACGACCCGCCTGGCCATCGGTTGGGGAGTGGGCATCTTCGTCAGCATGACCGGTTTGCTCTTCTCCTGGGCCTTCGACACTCCCAGCGGCCCTTCCGTAGCCTGCTTCTTCGGCCTGGCCCTGATTGGGGCTGCCCTCATGCGGTACGTGGGCAGTCTGCTCGACCAATGGGCCGCCCGCCAGCAGGGCTCTGCTCGACAGTTGAAAGTCGGCGGCACCGCGGCCGTGCTTGTGGCTTTCTTTTTAGCCGTGTTCATCCCCGCCCTTTACCGCCATCCCATGGGCCGAACTTCCGCCGTGGCCGCGGAGGAGCCGACTGCAACCGAGGAAACGGAAAATGCCGATGCAGCCTCTCTGGTGGAAAGGCTCCAGGCTCCTGAGGCCTCGGAGCGGGCGGAGGCCGCCTGGCTGCTGGCAGAACATCACGTCCACGAGGCCGTACCCGCACTCGTTGCTCGCTTGACAGAGGAAGAAGACGGTGAAGTACAACTGGCCCTTGCCGATGCCTTGGTCGCCCTGGGCCACACGAAAGCAGAACCCCTGCTGAAGCAAGCCCTGAGGGAAGAATCCCAACCTGTGGCCCGACTTCTGTTGGGCCTGACCCTGGCCCGTTTGGGAGACAAAGAAGGGCTGGCGGTGTTAATAGAGTCGCTGGCCAACGACGACCTGGAGACCATTCAGTACCGGGAGCAGGCCTTAGAGTTGCTCCATCCCCTGGCCGGAGGAGATTTCGGTTATGACCCCCTGGCCACGGCGGAGGAAAACGAGGCTGCGGTTAGGCAGTGGCGAGCGTGGTGGGAAGCACACAGGGAGCGGGTCGTTTGGAAGGCAAGAAAGAAGGCCTGCGGCTGGCGGAAGGAAGCAGCGCGAATTCGTCCACCCAGTAGGAAACCCCATAGTAGTTCCCCCCGAATCCACAGCGGAGGTACGGTTCGCGGCGGCTGGCGAAGTGGAGCCGTTCCACCTGCAGGGAGGGAGCGTTGGGGTACAACGCCCGCAGGGCCCCCCGCAGGTCAAAGGTTGCCCAGTGCCACTGCCCATCGGTCATCACATTGAGAATGGCCCCCACCCGCACCACGCCCGGCGGGGGCGGTCCGGGGTCGGTGAAGACGATGCTGTGTACCTGCCCTTGCAGGGTGAAGTAGAGGTTCACTTTCACCGGGGGCGGAACCCGATAGGCAAATCGGAGGGTGCCGTAGCGGAAAGGGTCGAACTCCGTGGCTCCGGTCCAGGCGGCGAAGGGCCCGCCGGAAGTGGCATTGGTGATTTTCAGGCTGACCCGCCCCCCGGCCGCCGTGCTGTCGTCCCGCTGCAGAAGGCTGCTCCCCTCGCTCGTCCAGCCATCCAGTCCCTTCTCGAAATCGGCCCGCAGCACCGGCGAAAGCGGCCAGTGGCCCGCGGGCAGGGGAGGATAAGTCAGAGGAGCCAGCCGGCCCGGCTGGGAAGCCCACACCCGCACCCGAGAGAGCAGAAGTCCGTTGTCCCAGGTCCAAAAGGCCACCTGTCCCCCTGGCAGGGGACGGGGGTCGGTGTAATCAAAGACCAGCCGCTCGTCCACCCAGCAGCGCACTCGCGCTCCCTGTTTTTGCACCACCAGGTGGAACCAATGCCGGTGGAACTCCATGTTGGCATTAGTAGCGTTGTGCAGGCGCAAGCGGGGGTTTTCGGCCACAATTTGTTCGCCGCGCAGCAGGGCCGAACGGGTATTGCCCCACCCGGCAAACAGGAAACTGTAGCCGCTGCTGAGGTCGCGCCCGTTGCCGCAGATGGTTAGATTGAGGTCGCCGGGGCGGCTATAACCGGGCAGTTTCTCCAGGTCCATCTGCGGAGCAACGTAGGCTTCTACGGTCACATTCCCTGGCCAAACTCGCTTGCTCCACAGCACTACCGCCTCATGTCCACTGCCCCCGAACCAGGTCCAACCCGGCGCACAGGGCCAGCGCGCCGTAACTTCCCACATCCCCTTTTGGACCCACCATTCCGTCGGCGCGGTGGAGAAGGTTTCGTCCCACAGCAAATCCGTGCCGGCCTCTATGGCCGTCAGGTCCACTCCACTTCCCCCCAGTTCCACCCCCACCATTCGTCCGCTCAGGGGGGCCACGTCCCGATAGAGCAGCAGCGTTTGCTCGTCCACCCTAGCCACCACATAGGAGCCGGCCCGCCGCAGTTCCAACTCCTCCGCCGTTTGCGGCTTTATCGCCCCCCCGGCGACCGGCTCTCCCAAGCGGCGCAGTTGGCCCCGCAACTCGCCCCCCTCGGCCACCTGGAGGGTGAAATGGTAACCCCGCTCGGCGGCTGGAGCGTCGGCGTTCAGAATCAGGCCCAATCCGTTTCCCCGTGCGCCGCGGGAGGGCAGATGCACCCGCAGGAAGGCCTGGCCGGTGAAGTTGCCACAATGCCAAAATCTACCTTGCCCCCCGGGCCGCCAGGCCCCTGCCGGATGGGCCCAGCCAAGCATGGTTTTCTCCCGCATGAACTGCGGCGTAAGTTCCACCGCCTCCCGGGGACGGGTGAAATTGACCTTCACCTCGCTGACTTTGGTGCCCCGCTGGGTTCGACTGTACACGGCCACCCGACCCCCGTTCAGGGCGGAGTCGAAGGCTTCTAAGACTGGTTGGCCGTCCACTGTGGCCTGCCAGTGGCCCCGGTTCACCTTTAGCCCCAGACGGTAGGCCCGGCCGGGGCGATAGCCGCCGGCCCGCTCTGCCAGTACTGTTTCCGCGCCGTTTGCCCGCCGAACCAGTTGCAAGCGGTTGCGGGAAGCCGCGGGAGCCGCTCCCCCACTCCACCGCAGCAGGTAGCAGTTGGCGGGATTCTGGTAGTACACCGCCAGGCCGAACCCCGCACTGTCGGCGGGCCAAATGACTGCCTCCGCGCTGTACTCAGCCCAGTTTCGGTCGCCGGTGAAGGTCCAAGTCGGTCCGGGGGAGAGTTGGAGGCGATAGTTGGGGCCCTGGCCCTCCCCTCTCCGGCGGCGCAGTTCCGCGTCCCGGGTCTGCCATTGGCCTCCCTCATCCTGCCACTTGCCCACCGCCCGCTCCCCAAAATCCTCCCGGAACTCCCGCCAGCCGGATACCCGCACATCGTCGAAAGTCACCCGCCGACAACCCTGAGCGAACAGGCCCACCCGGCCCTGGCCGAAGGCCCGGGTGCGCGCGCGCAGTACCTCTTTGCCGTCCCGCCAGGCCACCCACAGTCCATCGTACACCCCCGTCTCCAGAGCGTACCATTGGCCCGGCGCGAACCCGCCCGGCGCCCGGGCCAGCACTTCCTCCCGGCCGTTGCGCACCTCGACCAACTGCTTTTCCCCCTGTGGCCCGACCGTCCAGCGGAACAGCAGGTAATTCGCCGCATCCTGCACGTACACGGCCAGGCCAATTATCCCCTCGCCGTCGGGTTTGACCGCCGCCCGCAGGGTGTAGTCAGTCCAGAACCAATAGCCGGTGACAGCCAGAGCGCGAGAGGGCCCCGTGGCCGTGAAGGCGAAGGGATTGGCGCTCAAGTTCGGAGCCGGACGGGGGCTGTGGGCCCCGCTCAGGGCCCATTGGCCCGCCAACGGTTCCCACACCTGTGCCCTTTCCTGGCGGACGAAATCGTCAGTGAAATAAACCTCCTCCACCGGTTGTTGCTCTACCTCCTCCCAGGCCAGTCCCTCGCCGGAAACGGCCAAGCCCAGCCGCCCGCCCTGATAGTCATCGTCGTAGGCCTGAGCCACCACTTGCCCCGCGATTAGCAAGCGCATTTCCCAACCCCGCCGCTGGAGGGTAAGGTGCACTTCCGAGCCGGGGTTGAAAGGGGTGAACTGACCTAAGCGATAGGTGCTTTTCCCGGCGATTTTGTAGAAGCAGGCTCCGCGGGCGGTGAGAGCAACAAAATAGGCATGTCGCTCGTCCTGGCAGTTGAACATTAGCCGGGCCTCCTCCCCATTCTGCCAGCCGTTTCTCGCCCGCAGAGTGGCGGTCAGGTGAAAACGAGCCGCGCACTCCCCCCGCCAGACGAAGGACCACGGCTCCGCCGCCCCGACCGCACTTAACCCCCAGACCAATCCACCTATGATTAAACTCCAATGCATTTGCAGAAAGGCCCCAACGTTAGGGCTGAGCAGCACAAGGACGCTGAAGCATCCTACTCCCCAACCCAACCGATACCTCCCTCCCCGCCCGTGGGGAAGGCCGGGGTGAGTGAAACCCCCGGATTGAAATCCGGGGCTACGCCCACCAAGTCGGTTCCAAACCGACTCGACCAACTTCAATTGGTTTGGTAACCTTAGCCCAGAGTTTCTAACTCTGAGCCTTTTCTTCTTTTTCTCCCTTAGACCAACGACTCCTCCTTGGGTTCCCGGAAAGGACACCCCATCCCAATTTGCTTTGCGCTTTACACCATACGCCATAAAATTAACCCCCAACCCTTGACAAAAGGAAAATCCTGTGGTATAATATATGAACGACTGTTCAATTGTTCAGATGAGGAGTTTTCCCATGAAGCAGGTAAACGCCACCGACACTTGTGATTTTTACTTGGTCAACGAGGAGGCCGTGCAACGGGTACGAAGGGCCTGGGTGCCGGAGGAACAGTTAATTCGGCTCGCGGAGACGTTCAAGGCTTTAGGCGACCCCACCCGGGCGCGAATTCTGTTTGCTCTCTCCCAGGCAGAATTGTGCGTCTGTGACCTTTCTTCCCTTCTGGACGTTTCCCCTTCCGCCGTTTCGCACCAGTTACGCCTGCTACGCCAGCAGCGGTTGGTCAAATACCGTCGCGAAGGCCGCATGGCTTTTTATTCCTTGGATGATGACCACATCCGTCACCTACTTGCCGAGGGACTTCGGCATGTGCAGGAGGAGGCTTAGAAAATGCCCCAGGGGAAGGAATCGACCTCGGAAGGGAGCCAGTCCTTCTGGCAACGGCGCCCGCGAGAATTATTGTTGGGCCTGTCCACTGCTCTGCTGGTCGCCGCCTGGGGTTGGTCTCGACATGCTGGCCCGGGCTCGTTAGTGCAGGGTCTTTTCCTCACCGCCATCCTTTTGGGGGGAGCGCCTATGGCTGGGGAGGGTCTGAGGGCCCTAAAGGGCCGCCGGGTGGGCATTGATTTTCTAATGACCTTAGGGGTTATCGGAGCGGTGATATTGGGTGAATGGGGCGAGGCGGCGGCGGTGGTCATCCTGTTCGCCGTGGCAGAACTGCTGGAAAAGTACAGTGTAGAGCGAACTCGCGGGGCCATTAAGGCCCTAATGGACTTAACTCCCCCTACCGCCTTAGTGCAGGAGAAGGGCGGATATCGTCCCGTACTGGTAAAAGAAGTGCCCGTAGGGGCACGGGTCTTGGTCAAACCTGGCACCCGCGTGCCCGTGGATGGCACCGTAGTGGAAGGGGCCTCTACGCTGGACGAATCTTCCCTCACCGGCGAGGCGCAACCGGTGGAGAAAAAGGTCGGGGATGTCGTGTACGCCGGGACCATGAACCAGCAGGGGTCTCTGATAGTGGAAGCGACTAAACGGGCCGAGGAAACGCTGTTTGCCCAAATTGTGCGGTACGTGGAGAAGGCGCAAGCGCAGCGGGCTCCGGTGCAGCGGTTTGTAGACCGGTTCGCGGCCCGGTACACGCCGGCAGTGATTAGTTTAGCCTTGCTCGTTGCTTTCCTGCCGCCGCTGTTTGGACTGCCCCTGCGGGAGTGGATGTACCGCGGACTGGTGCTGTTGGTTATTTCCTGCCCCTGTGCTTTAGTGCTGTCCACACCCGTAGCCATTGTTTCGGCCCTGACGGCGGCCGCCCGGCAGGGAGTACTCATTAAGGGCGGGAAATACCTGGAGACTGCGGGGGTGGTACGGGCGGTTGCCTTCGACAAAACGGGCACTCTGACCACCGGCCGCCTGGCGGTGTCCACTCTGGTGCCTTTCAACCACTGGGAGCCCCAACGCTTGTTGACCCTGGCCGCCGCGGTGGAACAGCACTCCGAGCACCCCATTGCCGCAGCGGTGGTAAGCCGTGCCCGAGCAGAAGGTTTAACCTTGCCTCCGTTGAGGGATTTCGTCGCCCTACCGGGACGGGGAGCACAAGCGCGGATTGACGGACAAACCGTGTCCGTCGGCTCTCCCCGCTGGTTTGAAGAGCAGGGCCTCCTGGGGGAGGGAATCCGCCAGAGAATAAGACAGGTTGCCTCGGCTGGACATACTCCCCTACTGGTGGGAGGCGAGGGGGAAGTATGGGGTCTGCTGACGGTAGCGGATGAACCTCGCGCCGAAAGTGCCTCCGTGGTTCAGGCCTTGAAACGGCTACAAGTAGCCCGCGTGGTCATGCTTACTGGCGATGACCCCGCTACGGCTGAGGCGGTGGCAGAGAAAATAGGAGTGGACCTAACTCAAGCCGCCCTGTTGCCTACGGACAAAGTAGATGCGGTACAAGCCCTACAAAGGGAATATGCTCCGGTGCTCATGGTGGGCGACGGGGTCAACGATGCTCCGGCCTTGGCCGCCGCCGACGTCGGAGTGGCTATGGGCGCGGCGGGCACGGATGTGGCCCTGGAAACGGCGGATGTGGCCCTGATGGCCGATGATTTGACCAAACTGCCCTTTCTCCTCACTCTGAGTCGGCGCACCCGCCGCCTCATTCGCCAGAACATCGTTTTCGCCCTGGTCATGAAATTTATTTTCCTCCTGCTGACCGTGCCCGGTGTAACCACCCTCTGGATGGCGGTGGGGGCAGATGTAGGCGCGTCCCTACTGGTCATTTTCAATGCCCTGCGTTTGCAATCCCGCAGGTAGAACAGGGGCGGGGGGCCAGCGGTGGCTGCATCCCTCGTAAAAATGAGGTTATTCACCCCTGGGGCCGTGCTGGGAGCAGTAACTTGAAGGTACTTCGTCGGGGGGAACGTTGATGACCACCGTTTGAGGACAGTATTCCGTTGCCCGTTGCCCCGAGGAGGTGCAGATGACCACGGCTTGTAGTTCCGGCGGAGAGGGCGGAGGAGCAGGGGGAGGGGAGGGAGTTTCAGTCGGCTTGGGCGGCGGCGGGGCAACTGGTATCTGGGGTTCAGATTTGGGTGCTGACGGGGTGGCCGGAGAAAGCGAGGAAGGCACACTGGCCAGGGCAGGCTGGGGTTGGGCCACAGCCGGAGGCGGCGGAGGCACCAATGGTCGCGGCCCCTGATGCACCTTACAGAACTGTTGGGGAACTGCCCCGGCGGGGAACTTCTGCAGTCGGGTAGAAGGGCATTGTTCCGTCGCCGGCAGGCCGGTCAAGGCGCACACGGTCACCGTTTCCGTTTCCTCCGCTGTGTCCTCGTCTTTTTCCTGTGTACTTTGGGCGTACTGAA
>DTZQ01000496.1 GCA_012961305.1 Armatimonadota bacterium
GGATGACGGCCGGGAGGTGCAGGTGCTCAGCAACGAGGCCCGGCCCCTGTACCGTAAATTGGTGTGGGACGCAGACCGCCTGGTGGGGGCGATATTCTTAGGCCCGGCGGAAGACGTGACCATGCTCACTGACCTGGGAATGGTTAAGGGCCTCATTCAGACCCAGACGGAATTGGGCGTGTGGAAGGAGTACCTGCAGAAAAACCCCCTGGACCTGCGCCGTCCTTACGTAGCCTGCCAAGTAGCCCGCCGTCTGCTGGAACAGAGCCTCTTAGGCCGGCCGGCCACGCCCCGGCGCTATCGCTATCGCAACCTTCAGCCCTGGTCTCGCCCCGCCCCCGTCCAGCAGTTGTTGCTTGGTTAGTTGGAGTTACCGGGATGCAAATCGAAGTTCGCCTGTTCGCCAGCCTGCGGAAATATCTGCCCGAGGATTCTGACGGTCGCAGCCTCCGGTTGACCTTGCCCGAAGGAGCCACCGTGGCCGACGCTCTGGAGCATTTGGGCATTTCTCCCCAGGTGGCCTCGGCCCGCCTGATTAACGGGCGACCGGCCGCGCTGGAAGTGGTGCTGCACGAGGGGGACGTGCTGAGCCTCATTCCTCCCCTGGCCGGGGGAGCCGCAACCGAGGGTCTGATAGACCGCTTTGGCCGCTCCCTCAGCAGTTTACGCCTTTCGGTAACGGACCGGTGTAATTTCCGCTGTCTCTACTGTATGCCGGAGGAGGGGGTGAAATGGCTCCCCCGGACGGAGATTCTGACCTTCGAGGAACTGGCGCGAATAGCCCGGATTTTCGTTCGTTTGGGGGTGACTAAAATCCGACTGACCGGCGGCGAGCCCCTGGTGCGCAAAGACTTACCCGTGTTGGTGCGGATGTTAAGCGGAATAGAGGGCCTGCAGGATTTGGCCCTGACCACCAATGGTTTCCTGCTGCGGAAACATGCCCGGTCCCTGAAAGAGGCCGGCTTGCGTAGGCTCAACGTCAGCCTGGATACCCTCGACCCGGAGAAGTTCGCCCGCCTCACTCGCCGTCGGGGATTGGAGGAGGTGTTGGCTGGCCTGGAGGAAGCCGAACGGGTGGGGTTTTGGCCCCTCAAAATCAACACCGTAGCCCTTCGGGGGGTTACCGACGGGGAGATTTTGGCCTTTGCTGAATTGGCACGACGCAAGCCCTACCAGGTACGTTTCATAGAATACATGCCTCTGGACGCAGGCAACTTCTGGGAGTGGAATAAAGTTCTGACCGGCCAGGAGATTTTGGCTATTATCAAAGCGGTGTATCCCCTGGAACCCGTGAGCGAGGAAGGGGCGATGACTCCGGCCCGCCGCTATCGGTTTGTGGACGGGAGGGGCGAAATTGGCATCATTGCTTCAGTTACCCAGCCGTTTTGCGACCACTGTGACCGTTTGCGGGTCACAGCGGACGGCAAACTCCGCACCTGCCTTTTTGCGGTGGCGGAGACCGACCTGCGCACTCCCTTGCGCGGCGGTGCCACGGACGAGGAAATCGCGAACCTAATCCGGGAGGCCGTCTGGCACAAAGAAGCAGGCCACAAAATCAAATGCACCAATTTCACTCCGCCTCTCCGCTGCATGTCTCAGATAGGAGGATAGGGCCCTGGGGCCTATCCGACGGTTCCTTGGCAGCCCGCTGGTATCATCCCCAAACCGGCCAATGGGCAAGCCCTCCGCAAAGAGGGCGCGCTGCAGTTCCTACGGTTTAAGCGGAGGAAACTATGGTGAAGGCTTCAAACGTTAAGACTATTGAGTGGGCGGATGGCAAGGTACGCCTGATAGACCAAACGCTGCTGCCCGCGGAACTCAAGGTCCTCGAATGTACGGACTACCGGGAAATTGCGGAGGCCATTAAGGTACTACGGGTGCGAGGAGCCCCAGCCATTGGAGCGGCGGCTGGCTTTGGGTTGGCTCTGTGTGCGGTGCACAGCCGGGCGGAGACCCCAACTGCCCTGTTGGCCGAATTGGAGCAGGCGAGGGCCGTACTGGCGGCCACCCGTCCTACGGCGGTGAACTTGTTTTGGGCGCTGGACCGGCTGATGGCCTGTGCCCGCCAGCATGGGGAGGATTCCGTAGAGGAGTTAAAGGAGGCTCTGGTAGCAGAGGCCCAGGCCATCGCGGCCGCGGATGTGGCGGCTAACCGGCGGATGGGCCAGTACGGAGCGGCCTTGATTCCCGACGGGGCTCGGATTCTCACCCATTGCAACGCGGGGGCCTTGGCCACGGCCGGCTATGGTACGGCTTTGGGCGTCATTCGGGCGGCGGTGGAGGCTGGTAAGCGGGTGCACGTTTACGCCGACGAAACGCGACCGCTTCTGCAGGGAGCCCGGCTGACGGCCTGGGAGTTGCAGCAGGAGCACATCCCCGTCACCGTCATCACCGACAACATGGCCGCCCACCTCATGCAGCAGGGCCGAGTAGATGTGGTGATTGTCGGGGCCGACCGCATCGCAGCCAACGGAGATGTGGCCAACAAAATCGGCACCTATGGTCTGGCCGTGCTGGCCCATCATCATGGCTTGCCCTTCTACGTAGCGGCTCCGGTGTCCACCTTGGATTTGTCGCGGGCCTGTGGGGAGGAAATTCCCATTGAGGAGCGGTCGCCGGAGGAGGTGGTCTGTTTTCGCGGCCTGCGCACCGCGCCCGAGGGGGTAGAGGTTTACAATCCGGCCTTTGACGTAACCCCGCACGAGTTGGTGACGGCCATTATCACTGAACGGGGAGTGGTGCGCCCACCCTATGTAGAGGGTTTGAGGGCGATAGTCAGAGGGAAAGAGGACAAAACGGGGTAGGGCGGCTTCCCTTAGCCGCCCTTTGGAAGGCAAGCAGAGGGAGGGAAGCAACATGGGTCTGAAAGTGTACGGGATAGCGGCTTTGCTGGCCAGTGTGCTGGCCGTGGGAGGTGTGGGCTACAGCCGTTCTCAAACCCAGCGGCTGGAACAGCGCGTTGCTGCTTTAGAGCGGGATTTGGAGGCCGCTAAGCAGCGGCTGGCCGCCTTAGAGGGCCGGGTGCAGGCGTTGGAACAGCGGCTCAACAACCCGCTGGGCGGCCTGGGGGGTGGCACGGGATTGGGTGCAGTGCAGGACCTCGGGCCGTTGGTGCAGACACTGCTGGGCCTGTTGGGCAGCGGGGGCGGTTTGAGTGGGCTGGGCGGCTTCGATTTGGGAAGCCTGGGAGCGTTGGGGGGACTGTTGAGTGGTTTGGGCGCCGGGGACCTGGGAATCCTAAGCCCAACGGCCCCAACGACGTCCCCTCCGTCCGGAAAGGTGACCCCTCCGCATGTGGAACCTCCCCTGCAGGAAGACGGAACCCTGCCGCCCATGCCGGAGTTGCCACCCCCGCCCCAGTGAGGTGCAGGATGTAGGTGGCCACCACCCTGCCACCTTCCACCATGATACAGCCACCGCTAGCCACCCCGATACATCCTTCCCTGCGTGCGGGGACCCCCTTCGCTTCCCCCGCCCGCGGGGGATGGAGGGGGGTGGGGTATCCTGCATCGGGCATCCTGTATCGTGTCCAGGAGTTTAGCCATGCGCAAGTTGCGAGTCAAAGACCTTCTATTCGCGTTTACCATTCTATTCCTGTTGGGCATCATTGTAGGAATGCGGCTGCAATCGGCGAATCCACCGGCGGTGGTTCCGCCGGCGGTGCCGGCGGAGGCAGCTACGGCTGAATTGGCCCGGTTGAGTCAGGCCTTTGTAGCCATCGCCCAAAGTGTGACTCCGGCGGTGGTGAACATCAATTGCTCCCGCATCATTCGCGGGCGCACCTTCCGCGACCCCTTCTGGGAATTTTTCGGCTTCGGCTGGGAGGGGTTGCTGTTCAAAGAGCCGGACCGCAAAGCGGAAAGCCTCGGCTCGGGGGTCATCGTCAGCCCTGAGGGCTACGTGCTGACCAATCATCACGTCATTGACATTGAGGGGCGGGCACCCGACGAAATTGTGGTTACCCTGAACGACAAGCGGGAGTACACCGCTCAGGTAGTAGGGGTGGACCCCGCGTCGGACTTGGCGGTGCTCAAACTGCCGGTGCGGGGTCTGCCGGTGGTGCCCTGGGGCGATTCTGACCGCCTGCAGGTGGGCGAATGGGTAGTAGCCATCGGCAGTCCTTTCGGCTTCAGCCAGACGGTCACTGCCGGCATCGTCAGCGCGAAGGGGCGGTCGGACGTGGGCATTTCCGATTACGAGAACTTTATTCAGACCGATGCGGCCATCAATCCGGGCAACAGTGGGGGAGCGCTGATTAACCTCCAGGGGCGTTTAGTGGGCATTAACACGGCCATTATCTCCCAGAGTGGTGGCTATCAGGGCATCGGCTTTGCCATTCCCAGCAATCTGGCCCGCAAGGTCATGGCCCTGATTATCCGCGACGGGTTCGTAATCCGCGGCTGGATTGGCATAGTAACCCAACCCCTCACCTCCGAGGTGGCCCGGCGGTTGAACTTGAAAACTACGGCCGGAGTGATGGTGCAGGGCGTTTACCGAAAGCAGCCGGCCCACCGGGCGGGGGTGCTGCCGGGGGACCTCATTACCCACTTTAACGGCCTTCCGGTCCAGAGTCCGGGACACTTGCGCAACTTGGTGGCCGACGCGCCCGTGGGGTCTATGGCTACGCTGACCCTCTTGCGGAACGGTAGGAAGATTACGGTCAGGGTGGGCATTCAAAGGCATCCGATAGACCGGCGCGGGCGACTGGTGCCGGGCATTTGAGGTTTCAAATCTGAGATTTGGGATGGGAGGACTTCTCGGTCCGAGGGGTTTTGTCCTCAACAGAGGGTTCAGCATCGGATTCTTCGGACGGTGAGGAGGGGTCAGCCTCCAACGCGGCGACGGGTGGCCGGTGTTCGAGGTAGTACTGCTCCTCCAGGCGGGCCAGGCGATTGGTGAGGAGAGTTACTTCACTGCGACTGTTTTCGAGGGCCAGCAACAACTGCCGGCTGTGTTCCCGCAGGGCCTGCAACTCCGCCCGGTAGCGTTTGATTTCCTGCCGCTGCCGCCACCAAGCCCGAAGATAGGGAACGGCCATTATGCCTGCTCCCAGACCCAGGGAAAAGAGGATGGTTTCCAACGCAGAGGTGGTAATGTCCCACCGGGCGAAGTGAATGACAATGGCCTCCGGGTTTTGGGAGCCAATTATCCCGGTTAGGGTCATGGCTACAATCATGAGGACCAGGTAGAAAATGGGCACCACTTTCCTCCTTGAACCGTTCCGTCGGAGCAGATGGCGTATCTGCTTTCTGGCTGTTGCACGTCCGACCCTCGGTTGCTAATTATACCCTACTTTGGCGCCGGCGTCAACGGTGGTAAGACCTGCCCCAGATTGAAATCTTGGGCTACGGTTACCCAGTCGGTGGGGAACCGACGGAACTAACTTCCATTGGTTTGGTAGAGGGAGCCCCGAGTTTGACTCTGGACGAGAAGGTGGGATTTCCTTTCCCCAAACGAACCTAAGCCCGGCGGTATTAAAGTTAACC
>DTZQ01000497.1 GCA_012961305.1 Armatimonadota bacterium
CCTGGTTCCCAACATCCGGCCGCAAGGGCCTGCTGGCAGGCCTGGGCCAGGGCGACGACCCGCCGGCCCACCTTACCGTTGGCCTGGGGGGTGCGGCCGGTGTGAATGCAGGTCACAAAATCCTCCAGCAGTTCCCGCGAACCATCGTAGCCGTGCAGTTCCTCTCCCGGCGGCAGGGAGAACCGATAAATGGCGTACTCCGTCTGGGCCCGGGATTGGAAGACCACCTCCCGTGCCCGCAGGTGCGCGGTGGCTCGGCCCTGAGTACCTATCACATCCAAAGTAACCTCCCGCTGCGTGTAGGGGGCAAACAGACACATTTCAAACCGGGCCTTGGCGCCGTTGGCGAAGGCGAAGGTGAGGTAGAGGTGGTCTAAATCATCCCTCGCCAAACGCTGTCCCCCGACCCCAGTTATGCGCACTACCGGGGAATCTGCCAGCCAGGTGAGCAGGTCCAAATAGTGACAGCCCAGTTCCAGCAGCACTCCCCCGGTGCGGGCCGGGTCAGTACGCCAGCCTGACTTGGTCACCCACTCCCGCCACAGGTCACAGGACAGCAGGGCCAACTCTCCTAAAGTTCCCCCCTCCAGAAGTTCCTTTACCTGACCAAAAACTGCTCCGTAGCGCAGTTCCAGGCCTACTTGCAGGACCTTTCCCTCCTCCTGGGCCGCTTTTATCACCTCCTCACAGCCAGCGACGGTAAAGGCCAGGGGTTTTTCCACCAACACGTGTTTGCCGGAGCGCAGGGCTTCTATGGCCATCTGCTGGTGCAGGTCGTTAGGGGCGCAAATAATGACCGCATCTACTTCTTCACTGGCCAGCAAATCGCAGTAATCCTGGAACAGCCGCGGCGTGCCCCCAGCCGCGGCGGCCCCTCGCTCCAAATTCTCCCGACTGCGGCTGGCCAGGGCGGTCACCCGGACGCCGGTCATCCCTCGCAGATTGGGCAGGTGCACCGTCAACGCCCACCGGCCCATACCAATTACTCCCACCCGTACCTCATCGTTCATCGGTAAGCACCCACTTTTAACTCACCTTCCTGCACCCAGAAAGCCAAGGAAATTAGGCAACTCGGCAAGTGGGAAAAAGGACTGAGGACTGAGTCGTGAGTACTGAGTCTCCCACCACTTACTCCTCAGCACTCAGTACTGGTGAAGATTGCCCAATTGCCTAAATTCCACGCCTTGGCGGTGAGTTTGAGTACAACGGCAATTGCTCCAGCACGTACTGCCGCAATTCCTGAGGCGAAGGCAGGTCACGCACGATGCGTCCTGCCCGCACCAATGGTTGGAGTAAGTTCTCCCAATCCCCTTCCTTCTCTGGTGGGCCCCAGGCTGCCGGACGAACTACGGTCTGGGCTGTACCGCGTTTGCGCCACACCGCCTTGGCCCCGGAGGGCTTTCCCCGTTTGGCCAGGGGACGCCCCTCTACTTCAACGATGTCCAGGGAGAAGTCCAACACCGGCGCGTTGCTAATGGCCGTGCCCACTCCGTAGCCGTCCGCGACTGGGTTCAGTTCCCGCATAGTATCCTCGTCAATCCCGCCGCTGACGAACAACTTAACGTGCTGATAACCCCGCAAATCCAATTCCCAGCGCACTTCCTCGAGGAGTTGCCGGAAATTGCCCCGGCGGTTGGAAGGGGTGTCCAAGCGCACCGCGGCCAAATCCCTGCCCAGGGTTTCGGCGACCTCCACGGCGGCGAAGGTTTCGTCGTGAAAGGTATCAATGAGCACCACCCGCGGCACCTGAGGGTCAATAAGGCGATGGAAGGCCAGAGCCGCTTCCACCGTATCGCCCAGGACCAGCATGAGGGCGTGGGGCATGGTGCCCATAGGAGGAATACCCAACCGCTCGGCTCCTGCGATGACTGCTACCCCGTCACAGCCGCCGATGTAGGCGTAGTAGTCAATCATGGGCGCCAGGCTTGGATGCATACGGCGGGCGCCGAAGTGAACCAGCAGTCGGTCTTCGGCAGCCAAGCGGCAGCGGGCGGCCTTGGTCGCGATGCCCGAGGCCTGACAGAGGAAACCCAACAGGGCCGTTTCGTACACGGCGAACTCCACGTAGTCGCCCTCAATGACCAGTACTGGCTGGTGGGGGCCGAAGATGGTGCCTTCCGGCAGGGCATCGGCCTGCACTGGTAGTTCCACTAACAGTTCCGCCGCTTCCGCCAGGCCAGCCAGCACCCCCCAATTGGTTCCGCCGGGGAAACTTTTCACCACGAACTCGGCTTTAACCCGCCTGTGGATGTCCTCCGCCGCCAGGATTTGCCGCGTCCGTTCAAAATACACATCGGTCACCCGGCCGGCCCTAATTTCCTCCTCGCTGGCAATAACCTGCATGGCCATCCTCCGCCTATTTATCCTCTTACCACAAAACGGCCAAACTGTCAACCTCGGCGATTTCGCACCTTGGCTTGCCACTCCCACAGCAGGTTGAGGGCTTGTAAGGGGGTCAGGTTGTTCAAATCGAGGGCCTTAAGTTCCTCCAGCAGGGGGTCCGGTTCGGCCTCGAACAGTTTGAGTTGCATGGCTGGCAGGGGGGGAGCAGGCACGCGGTCTTTGGCCGGGGCAACGCCGGAACCCTCATCCTCCGCCTCCAACTGTCGCAGGATTTCCAGGGCTCGTTGCACCACTTCCGGAGGCAGGCCTGCCAGCCGGGCGACCTCAATGCCGTAACTGCGGTCGGTGCCCCCCCGCACGATGCGCCGCAGGAAAACGATGCGGTCTCCTTCTTCAGCCACCTCCACCCGATAGTTCTTCACTCGCGGCAG
>DTZQ01000498.1 GCA_012961305.1 Armatimonadota bacterium
CAGCCGGTTCAACATAATTGACCGGAATGAAAATACCGGTTAAATTATGGTGGTGAATTGAGACAGAGGACGGGAGACCGGAGACCGGTCCCCGGTCCTCGGAGGAAGTGGGAATATCAGCCTCCGGCTGAGGAGTCACGACCTATGAACGTCGAAGTACGCATGTTTGCCTCCCTAATCCAGTACTTGCCGCCAGGGGCCAAGGGCAAGCGGGCGCGCGTCCAAGTACCCGCTGGGGCCACGGTGCAGGATTTGGCAGAGCACCTGGGCCTGGGGGAGGTGCCCTGTGTGGTCATGGTCAACGGAGAACAGGCCCATTGGCAGGTAAGGTTAAGCGAGGGGGACGTAGTGAGTTTCTTCCCCCCGATAGCCGGCGGGGGTTTGTCAGGAAGGGGCTTATGTTAGCGGCAATTATTGTGGATGCCTCGGAAGTGGAGGGATTGGCGGTAGAACATGTGGGGGTGTCTGGCCTGCGGGAGGTGAACGGCCGGCCTCTGGTGTCCTACGTAATGGCGGCCATGCAGCAGGGTGCGGCTCTATCCCGCTTGGTTCTGATGGCCCCTCCTGCCTATCGGAACCATTGGATAGCCCGGGAAGGGGTGGAAGTGGTGCCCTGCGGGCCGGATTTGGCCTCCGGCCTGTTTGCGGCCCTGGAACGGCTGGGTGAGTCGGAGCGCATCCTGGTCTTTCCGGCCAATGCTCCTCTGGTCACTTCGGCCATGTTCGACAATTTCCTGAAGTACGCCCCGCCGGGGGCCGATTTGGCCTATGCCGTGATTCGCGAGGAGCGGGTGCGGGAGCGATTCCCGCAAGTCCGCCGCTGGCCAGCACAGAGGTTCCGTGAGGGGGTGATGGTGCCCTCGCGCTTGGCCCTGTTTCGCCCCCAACTGGCCCAGCGACACCGGGAGTTATTGGCCGGCCTCATCAGCGGCGCCCTGAACCCGCTGTACCTGCTTCACCAATGGGGCGCCGGGTTTCTGCTCCGATTCAAACTGGGGCGGGTCAGTTTGCAGGAGGTAGTCCTTCGGGTGGGGGAACTCTTAGGGGGGCCTTGCACCGCGGTCATCAGCCCCTATCCGGAACTGGCTTTCACCGTCAAATCCGAGGCTGACCTGCAATTCGTGGCCCGGGAGTTGGGGTCTGGCCTGCCAACTTCTGGGTTTAGGGTTTGCGAGCGTGGGGAAGGGAGTAAGGAGGGGAAAAAATGGCCCGAGACAAGATGACCGCACGCGAGCGGTTTCATGCGACTTTCGAGTATGGGCAGCCGGACCGGGTCTTTTTAATGCCGCAGTGGACCTTCAACGACACGCGGCAGCGGTGGCTGCGGGAAGGTATGCCCTGGGACCAGCATTTCAACACTTATTTTGGTTTCGACCGGATGGCTACCATCCCCCTGAACACTGGCCTCTGGCCGCCTTTGGAGCGCAAAGTCGTCGAGCAGACGGCACATTGGCGCATCACCGAGGACGAACTGGGAGGGCGAACTAAATCTTGGAGCGACCGGGAACTGGGGATGCCTCAATGGCTGCGTTTTCCCGTGCGCGACTGGGAGACGTGGGAGAAATTGAAGGAGCGGCTCAATCCGGACGCGCCCAATCGCTACCCGGAGTACTGGGAAGACCTCAAACGCTGCTATCGGGGGCGGGACTATCCCCTGGGCATCACCGCTGGGTCATATTACGGCTGGATTCGCAACTGGGTGGGCATGGAGAACCTGGCTCTCTGGTACTACGACCAGCCTGACCTGGTGCACGAAATGACCAACTACATTGCCGACTTTATCCTCCGGCTCATCCAACGGGCGCTGGAGGAAATCCCGGA
>DTZQ01000499.1 GCA_012961305.1 Armatimonadota bacterium
AAAACATTAGGGCGTTGACGGAGGGAAAGCAAAGTATAATCTAATTAAGGAGGTGAATTGAGACGGAGGACGGGAGACCGGAGACCGGCAGGAAATCCGATAGATGCTTTGCTCATCTCTGCAAATACCTCCTCACATACCGCGACTGTCTGTTTAATGTCCTCCTCTCGGTGGGAATAAGTGATGAACCACAATCTCCCCCGGCCGGTGAGCACACCTCGGTGGGCCGTTTCGGCCAGGAAATAGCGCCAGCATTCCTTGTTGCGGGCCGGGTCTTGGTAACGAAAGTTCAACTGGGCCAGGGGCGGATAGCCGTCGCAGGTAGCCGCTACCCCAGTCCGCCGGGCCGCCTCGTTCAAACCGCGCATCAACTGCTCGCCCAACCGCCACAGGTATCCCTGTACGTCCTTCTTTTGGTATTCCCGCAGGCAGGCCACGGCCGCGGCCAGGGAGAGGATTTCCCCTCCATAGGTTGTGGTGATGAGGAGTTCTTCGGCCACCTCCATCACTTCCCGCCGCCCGCAGACACAGGCCAGGGGCATCCCATTGGCCAGGGCTTTAGCAAAGCAGGCCAAATCGGGCACCACACCGAAATATTCCTGCGCCCCGCCCCGCGCCAGGCGAAAGCCAGTAACGATTTCATCGTAAATCAGCAGCGCCCCATTTTCCCAAGCCAAGTCGCGCACCGCCGCCAGGTAACCTTCCCGCGGAGGTTCCACCTGGGTGGGCACCATGATAACGGCCGCAATTTCCCCCCGATGTTCCGCGAACAGTCGCTCCAACGCCGGCAGGTCGTTGTAGGGGAAGGGAATGGTGTACCCCTCCAGCACTTTGGGGACTCCGCCATCGTTGCGAAGGGCCGTCCAGTTGTCATGCCAGCCGTGATAGCCGTAGGTGAGCAGTTTCTCTCGCCCCGTATAGGCACGGGCGATGCGGGCTGCGGCCGAGGTGACTTCCGCCCCGGACTTGAGGAACCGCACCATTTCGGCGCAGGGCACCGCGTCCACGATTAACTGGGCACATTCGATTTCCAGCGGATGGGGCAGGCCGAAAATAATGCCCTCTTTGAGCCGCTCGCGGATGGCGTTGTCCACCGCCGGGTAACGGTAGCCCAAAATAATCGGCCCCAGGGCATTGAGGTAGTCAATGTACTCGTTCCCATCTACATCCCACACCCGACAGCCCTCCGCCCGCTGGATGAAAATGGGATGCTGTCCCAGCACGCTGGTGTCAGCCCGTTTGCTGTTGGTCTGCGACCCTCCGGGAATGAGCCGGCGGGCCTGGTGGTAAAGTTTCAGCGACAAATCGAAGGTCGGCTCGCGTCTCATGTTCTCCTCCTAAGAAGTTTTTGCTCCCATCCATTTGACCGCAAGGCCCTATATTATACCACATTTTGGGGTTACGCTCTACATTTCTGGGTGGGGCAGGAAGGATTCCCCGCCTCCACGGTCAAATTCTTAAACTGGCCAGAGCGGGGTGACCCAATGAGTTTTGACCCCAAGGCCAAGGGGGCTAAAATGCCTTCTCAAGCAGCCTCTACGTAAATATAGGGGCTGAGCAGGGTAAGGACGCTTAAGCCTCCTGCTCCTGCTCTCCGCGCCTGCGGGACCCCCCTTTCTTCCTCCCGCTTGCGGAGGGAAGAGAGAGGGTAAAGACCCCGGATTGAAATCTGGGGCTGCTCTTACCAGGTCGGTTCCAAACCGACCCAACCAACTTCAGTTGGTTT
>DTZQ01000500.1 GCA_012961305.1 Armatimonadota bacterium
ACTCCTATCCGGGCCGCGGCGGCTGGGGTAGTCATCCACAGCGGTTGGTTGGGAGCCTACGGGCGTACCATCATTATTGACCACGGCGGGGGGCTGACGACCCTTTATGCCCACTGCTCCGCTCTCCTGGTGCGCAAGGGAGAGCAAGTCGCCAACCAACAGGTAATCGCCCGCGTCGGGAGTACGGGTGTTGCTACCGGTTCGCATTTGCATTTTGGGGTGTATAAAAATGGCCGTCCCATTAACCCCTATGCCGCACCGTAAACCACTTAGAGTACGGGGGCAGATGGTTAACATGAGGAGCAAAGGAGAAAATGGGTAGGAATAAGATTTTTCAGGCCGCGTTAATTGCTTTCCTTTTAGTCACGGCTTTTGTCGCTGGTTATGAAGCCAAGTCCCTGCCGGAGGCTGCTCCGGCAGTGGCGGCTATGGAACCTCGCTCCCAGGTTTCCTTCCTCCACGCTTTGACCAGAGCCCGTGACGACCAGTTGACCCAGGAAAATGGGGATGTGGACCCGGTGGAAATTTTCTGGGAGGTCCTCCATCACCTCAAAGACAAGTACGTGGACGAAATTACTGACGACCGTGCTTTGGCCTATGGGGCCATTCGGGGGATGTTGCGCACCCTGGGAGACCCCTATACCCGCTTCATGGACCCCAAGGATTACCGCGATTTTCAGGAGGAGAACCAAGGGGAATTTGAAGGCATCGGAGCCATGCTGGGCATTGACCGCGAAACGGAAAAAATTACCATCATTCAAGTTTTTGAGGATAACCCTGCGGCTCGGGCAGGCCTAAAGCCCGGGGACCGCATCTTGGCCATTAACGGGGAATCCGCCCTGGATATGTCCTTAGACGCTGCGGTCAGTAAAATTCGCGGTCCAGCAGGTACTCAAGTGACCCTTCGCATTGAGCGACCCCGACCGCCGGCAGAGAAGGAAAAGACCTCTCCTTCCACCCAACCTTCCCCTCGCCTCCCACCGGTGCGGGAGGAAATGCCGGAAATTGAAGGCGAAGTGCTGGACATCGTTATCACCCGCGGCCGGGTGAAAATCCCCATCGTCGAATGGCGGATGTTAGAAGGGGAAATCGGCTATGCTTGGCTCAAAGTGTTCAACGAGAAAAGTGACGAGCAACTTAATGCCGCCCTACGAGATTTGCAGGAAAAGGACATGAAAGGTTTCATCCTCGACCTGCGTTACAACCCCGGCGGGTTGCTGGACATGGCCGTAGATATAGCCAGTATGTTCGTCCAATCTGGTCCCATCGTTCACATCAAAGAACGAGGCCATGCACGGGAAACTCTCTATGCCCGTCCGGGTGAGTACAAGGATTTGCAGGTTCCCTTGGTAGTCTTGGTCAATCGCTACAGCGCCAGCGCTTCGGAGATAGTGGCCGGGGCCGTTCAGGACACAGGGGTAGGTACAGTAGTAGGCGAACCTACTTTCGGCAAGGGATTAGTGCAAACGGTGGTGGCCTTAAGCGATAACTCGGCAGTGGCCATTACTACGGCCAAATATTTGACTCCCAAAGAACGCGACATCAACGAGAATGGCATTAAGCCTGACCTTGTGGTTCACCAGCCGGAACCGGGGGAAGGAGAAGGCGAGGCCGAGAAACCCCTTGAAGACCTTCAATTGCAGCGGGCCATTAAGGTTATTCAGGAGCGTTTACAGGCTTCGCCTCTCTGAACATGATTTGCCGGGAACATAATTCTTCCCTGCCTTTCCTGGGGGAAGGGATGGTCAATCCCGACGGCTACGGTTTTACCAGAGGTGAACCTATGAATGCGGAGGCCCAGGTAACTCAACTGCGCCGTCAACTAAGGCGAGAACGCCGGTTGTTTATCTTCCTCTTACTCTTGCTGCTTCTAATCATTTTTGCCCTCCGGCGTGGCCAACGAGTGTGGGCCATTGCCGTAGATGGAGTGGAACAGGTTTATGTCCGAGACGCCGCAGTGGCCGAACAGGTACTGGCCGCTATCAGGAGCGCCGCCGTAGAACACAGTGAAATTCCCACCCAGTTCGCTCAGAACGTCCGTTATTATCCGGTTCGCTACCGAAACCAAACCCTGTCTACCCCCCAGCAGGCCCAGGCCGTACTTAGTTCCCTTTTAGATGTGCTGGTACGAGCCTACGCTATTATCATCCAGGGTCAGCCGATAGTGGCCCTCGCTACGGAGAGTGAAGCCCGCGAGGTGTTGGATACCCTTATGGCCCAGTATGCTGGTAGGGTGGGGGTCTTGGTGGAGGAACCCACCACTCTGGAGACGGTAACTATCGAACCCCGGTACGTTTACCTAAGTGACCTGGCGGAAACAGCAGAGGAGGGGGTGGCTCGGCTCACGGAAGGGACGGAAGCCAGGGCGGAATATGTGGTAAAGGCGGGTGATGTGGCTTCGCGCATTGCCCAGGCCTATGGCTTGACCTTGCAAGAACTGCAAAATCTCAACCCGGGTCGCGACTTGAACCGCTTGCAAATCGGTGACCGCTTGCGCATTCAGGAAAGCACCCCTCTCCTCACGGTCGTAACCAAGGAAGCCCAAACCGTGGAACAAACCATTCCCTTTCGGACGAAGATGATTCCCCGGCCTTCCCTGCGGCCGGGCGAGCGACAATTGAAACGGCCTGGACGGCCGGGGCGTGAGCGGGTGAAGATAATTGTCACTTGCCACAATGGGCGGGAGGTTTCCCGCGAAGTAGTGGCTAAGGAGGTGCTGGACCCCCCCATTCCGGAGGAAATTTACGTGAGTGAAGCCGAAATTTCTGCGGCAGACCAATAAAATTTGCCGCAAATATTGACAGGAAGCCGATTCTGTGTTATAATTAAACGCGAACGGGGTTGTAGAGCCGCCGGCCAGTTGGCAATCAGAATGCGTTATTTTCTGGGTTTAGATGGAGGAGGAACCAAAACCGAGGCCGTAATCATAGATGAGGAGGGGCGAATTGTGGGCTTGGGCACTGGGGGACCAGCCATATTCCTGTACGTGGACTGGGAAGTAGTAGCCCAATCCCTATGCCGGGCCTTGCGGGTTGCGTTGGCCTCCTGTCCTGCGGGTCAGACGGGCTTAACGGCGGGAGCAGTAGTAATTCCCATTGCCCCTGCCGCTCAAGTAAAAACTATCATCCAGAACTTGGTTCCGGTAAAGAGATTTCTCTTCCCCACAGAACCGGAAGCGTGTGTGGCGGCCATAGGACAGCCAGGCCCTTTACTCCTGATAGTTTCAGGAACAGGTTCCTTTGCCTTTGCTCAAAACGCGGCGGGAGAGACGGCCCATGCCGGGGGCAAAGGTCCCTTGCTGGGGGATGATGGTAGTGCCTATGACATTGGCCTGCGAGCCCTGCGGGCAGTTGTGCAGGCCGAAGATGGGCGAGGCCCTTCCACCCGGCTTTCAGCCCTGCTGGGAGAGCATTTGAGGTTCCGCACGGTGGCTGAACTGGTGCAGCGGGTGTATGTGGAACAATTGCGCCGTCACCAAATTGCCGAGTTGGCTCCTTTGGTAGATGCGGCAGCCGAGGAAGGAGATATGGTGGCCCGACAGATTTTGACCGTTGCGGGGCAGGAATTGGCGCGAGCAGCCCTGACCGTTGCCCGGAAGGTGGACATTGTAAATGAACCAGCAGTTGTGGCCTTCTTTGGTAGTGCTCTGCGGTATAGCCGTTACCTGCGGGAAACCGTTTGGAATATACTGCAGCAGCGCTTGCCCGCGGCCAAACAAGTGGATACTCCGTTACAAACAGCCCAGGGAGCCGCGCTCTTGGCATGGGAGACCTGGGGAGGAGCGGTGCCATCAACTGTACGCACCCAAGTGCAAATGACCCTGTCCCCTTCCCCCCTGAGACCAAAGAAGGGGACCGAGAGAACCAACCAACATATCTAAAGAAAGGCTCCTTCCCTCGGGGGGAGGGCATGGTCTAAGTTAAATCCATCGCTGTATGCGAGAGGAGGTGACACCGTTGACGAAGCAGGACCTGGTCAATGCGGTGGCCGAAAAGGCCGGTTTGACCAAGAAGGCCGCGGCGGCGGCAGTCAACGCCGTCACAGAGGCCATTACCGAGGCGCTGAAGGCCGGGGAGAGGGTCACCCTGATTGGCTTTGGCTCCTTTGAAGTGCGGAAGCGGGCCAAGCGCACCGGGGTCAACCCGCAGACGGGCGAGAAGATGACCATCCCGGCGACGAAGGTTCCGGCCTTCAGGGCTGGTAAGAGGCTCAAAGACGCAGTTGGGGGGAAGTGATTTTCCCTTTGTCGGTTGAGCCGTGCGCGGGAGCGGTCCCGGGCCGTTCCACATCGCACGGCTTTTTCTTTCTTTAGGCCAAGGCATGGCCTTAATGGTAGGGAGAAAAATCTGATGGCCCGGTCCAGTGAGGCAAGGAAAGTAATTATGACCAACCGCCGGGCGCGCCATGACTACCACATCTTGGAAACCTATGAGGCGGGATTGGTACTGCGGGGCCCAGAGGTGAAGTCCCTGCGTCAGGGAAAGGTCAACTTGCAGGACAGTTACGCGCGCATCGAAAACGGTGAGGCCTGGCTGTACAACATGCACATCAGCCCCTATGAGCACGGAAACCGATTCAACCCGGACCCGCGCCGGCCACGCAAATTGTTGCTGCACAAGCATGAAATTCGCCGTCTGCTGGGCAAAATTCAGGAGCGGGGGTTGACCCTCGTTCCCCTGCAACTCTATTTCGTGCGCGGTCTGGCCAAGGTCGAATTGGGTTTGGCCCGGGGTAAGGCAGCCCACGACAAACGCCGGGCCATCCGGGAGCGGGACTTGCGCCGAGATGTGGAACGGCAATGGGAGGACTACCGACGACAGCGCCGTTAAACCCGGCGCGGGCCAGTTGACAAAATTGCTGTTTTGTGGTAAAATTTAGGTGACGGCGGCGAACCTTGACATTTGTGGGGGTGACAGGTTTCGACGGGGAGGAACTCGGCAAAAGTTGCGGGCCGAGGTGCCGTTGGCCTCGTTAAACCGCGGCAAAAACACAACTGCCGACTATGCGGCACTTCCCCTCGCTGCCTAAGGCGCAGCGACGTCCTGCCGGCTGAGCCGACGTGGCCGGACAGGGCGCCAACCCCGTCGGCAACTTCCCGCCTGAGGTCCGTAGGGCGGGGAGGTAACCTCACGGACTAAGCCCGGTCAAAGCCTGTCCGTGGGCGTGGACCGGGCGAAACTGAAAACACGGACTACGCCCGTAGGATACTTTTGTCGAGACTCTCCGGACCCGGGTTCGATCATTCGTGGTCGACTGGAAGGGTAACCTTCCTGCCTAAACCCGGCTTACATCGGTGAACCCTAAGGGACTTAAGTCCTATGGTGACACCGAGGGGTCGTTAAAGGCCCTGTAGAGACTGTAATGATGGGGGTTCTGGCCCCTGGACGCAGACAGATTGGGAAGCAGGTACCAAGTCTGAACCGGGGCTAATCTAAGACCTCCATAATACGCCGGGCTCCTTCACCCCAAGTTTTGCCAGAACGGTGAGGGATGAAGATATAGTCCACGCCTTCGGGAAACCGAAGGGTTCCCGTGTCCCGGCACCTCCACCACCTTCGCCGCCGTCGCCAAAGCACCGCGGCTACGTGAGGGAACGTCAGACCTAAGAAAGGAACCTAAACGATGTCTGTAAGTGCGGTTGCTTTGGCCTTTTTCATCTCCTTGGCGGCGTCCACCCTTCGTCTGGCTCCACCCGCCTCTGAGGTTGAACCCCCTCCGGGGCCCGGACAGATACCCGTTCCCCAAGCAAGCCCGGAACCCCCTGAACCGATACAGTTGACCGCCCTTCAGTGCGACGCTGACGAGCGAGGGGCCACGGTGCGCATCTTCCTCTCCCGGGCGGCCAAGTTCTCGGTGCGGAAAATACCCAACCCCGACCGGGTGTATTTGGATTTCGTCGGCACCGCGTTGGGCGAGGAGGTGCCCCGGCGCACGGAGGTAGGTACGAAGTGCCTCACCGCCATTCGTACTGGACAGTTCAGCCAGGACCCGCTCATCGCACGGGTAGTTCTGGACCTGCCCGCTCCCTTGCCCTACCAGACGAGGGTCCTGGCCAATGGCCACCTCATCCTCCTCGATTTGGGCGAGGGTGGGCCCTCTCCCTTCCCCTGGGCTGACCCCCACAACAAGTACCGGGTGTTAAACGTCTTTGTGATTCACGGATTGGAGGAGCGGACCGCCCAGGCCCTTATTGAGTGCACCGGCGTGCCCGATTATCATGCTTTCTTCCTGACCGACCCCCCGCGGGTGGTCATAGACATCCCCGAGGCCACGCTGTCCGTGCGCCAGTTTGTAATTCCGGTGGAGCATCCGCTCCTGCTGCGGGTGCGCATGAGCCAGTTCCAGCCGGATACGGTGCGCGTGGTGTTCGACCTGCGGGAACTGGCTGGGTACATCATTGACCGCCGGCCCGACCCGCCCTGCATTCTCATCCAGTTCGGGCCGGGTGTGGCCCAGAGGCGGGTAATAGTGGTGGACGCAGGACACGGGGGACACGACCCCGGGGCGCGAGGCTACCTCAAGGGCCAGTGGGAAAAAGAAGTTAACTTGGACCTGGCCCGGCGCGTGGCCACCTTGCTGCGGCAGGAGGGCATTGTGCCTATGCTGACCCGCAGTGAGGATGTGTTTGTGTCCCTGCAAGACCGGGTGCGCTTTGCCAACGCCGGCGGAGCCGATTTGTTCGTAAGCATCCACTGTAACGCTTTCCCCCGGCGGGGAGCTCGCTGCGGCATCGAAATCTACTACTGGACGCCCCACAGCCGTCCCTTCGCCGAGGTGATGCGCTCGGAGGTGGTCAAAGCCCTGAGGCGGCCCGACCGGGGGGTGCGGCAGCGGATGTTCTACGTCGTGCACCATACGGTCATGCCCTCAGTCTTGGTGGAAGTGGGATACATTGACCATTCGGTTGAGGGACGGCTGCTGAACACCCCGGAGTTCAGGCAGCGTGCCGCCCAGGGCATTGTCAATGGCATCAAACGCTACCTGCAAATGCAGTACTTGGGGGAAACTTCACAGCCGGAACCGGAACCACCAGAGTCGGTTCCCCTCCCAACTCCCACGGCAGAAACCGCGACCGTAGAGGCACCGGTGGCTCCGGAAGAGCCTCGTTCCTCCGGTCCAAGTGAAACGATGGAAGCGGGAGAAATTACCGCCGCTGACCGGGCAGAGGCCGTGGAGCGGGAGACATCGTGAAGTGAATGCTGTGGCCTATGGCTTATGGTCAGCCATAAGCCATTTAGGGAGAAGTTGCCAGCGCCATGAAACACAAAAAGTTCAGGATGGGAACATTGGGTTTCCTGTTGGTCATAACCTGTGGCTGTGCCCCCCGGGCCAGGCCATCGCGTCCCCCTTCTCCTCCGCCTGTGCGTCCGGGGCCGCCGGCGCCCGAGAGGGAACGGCAAGTGGTGCGCCTCTATTTTGCCACCGACGATTTTGAACGTTTGGCCCTCGAGGAGCGGCTGCTGAAACCTTCCGAACTGACTCCCCAACGGGTAGTCGAACTGCTCATCGCCGGCCCGGGGGAGGCCCAACATGAGGCCCTATTGCCTCCCACGACCAAAGTCCGCCAGGTGACGGTGAGGGAGGGAGTAGCCACGGTGGACCTGTCCGCGGACTTCTTGAAGGATTTCAGGGGCGGCGACCCATATTTCTATCTGGCGGTTTACTCCCTGGTCAACACCCTGACCGAACTTTCCGGCATTGAGGAGGTGCAATTTCTAATTGACGGCCAGACGGTGGAGGCCTTTGGCGGAATACCGCTGAACGAGCCTTTGCGCCGGGATGAGAGTTTGTTGGAATGACCTTAGGGCCATGAAGAAAATCTTGGTTCTCAACTGTGGGGGGGCGACCCTGAAGTACAAACTGTTCGCCATGCCGGCCGAGCGCGTTTTGGCTCAGGGCCATATTGACCGTTTGGGCACGGAACGGGCGGTATTCACCCACACCGTCTCGGAAAGGGGTTCCCTCCAGCGCCAGCAGCCCATACCCGACCACCTGAGCGGGATGAGGCTGGTCTTCGCTGCCCTGGTTGACCCGGAACACGGGGTCCTTTCCTCGCTGGAGGAAATCGATGCTCTGGCCCACAAGTTGGCCCACGGAGGGGAGAAAATCAGGGGGGCGGTGCGTATCACGGAGGAAGTTATCGCCGCCATGGAGGAGATGGTGCCCCTGGTGCCCCTGCACAACCCGCCCAATTTGCAGGGCATTGCCGTGGTGCGGGAGTTGCTGCCCGCGGTGCCTCAGTTTGGCACTTTCGAGACCAGTTTCCACCATACTGTACCGCAGCATGCCTGGCTTTATCCCCTGCCCTACGAGTGGTACGAAAAATACCACGTGCGCAGTTACGGCTTCCACAGCGCTTCCCACCGCTACGTCACCCAGCGGGCAGCGGAATTGGTGGGCCGGCGGCCAGAGGAGTTGAAAATCATCTCCTGTCATTTGGGCAGCGGAACCAGCGTGTGCGCCATCAAGTACGGTCAGTCCTTGGACATCAGCAGCGGCCTAACCCCCCAGTCGGGCACCACTATGTCCACCCGGCCGGGCGATTTCGACCCCTTCGTGATTACCTATCTGATGGAGCGCGCCGGGATAGACGCGGCGGAGATGAACCGCATCTTGACGAGGGAAAGCGGCCTGTTGGGCATTTCCGGCCTCAGTGGGGACATGCGGGATTTGGAGGAGGCCGCGGCGGCTGGAAACGAGCGGGCGGCGTTGGCCCTGCGAGTTTTCAACTATTACGTGCGGCGGTTCATCGGGGCTTACTTAGTGGAGTTGGGGGGCGTGGACGTGCTATCCTTCACCGGCGGCATCGGGGAGAACTCACCCCGGATACGAGCCGAAATTTGCGCCGGGATGGAGTGGTTGGGCATCGCCGTGGACCCGCAGCGAAACAACTGCTGGGGGGAAGAACGCATCATTTCGCCCACTGGCCAGTCGGTTAAGGTGGTAGTGGTGTGTACCGATGAGGAACTCATTGTAGCCCGGGATGCGTTCAGGCTATTGAGCAACGATTGACATCCCCGCCCCAGCAGTTCGTAATGGGCTTTTACCCTTAAAGGGAGGAGGAGGCCCTTTGGAGTCAGGGGCTTCAGCCCCGCTGTAATAAT
>DTZQ01000501.1 GCA_012961305.1 Armatimonadota bacterium
CCCACGGCGCGCAAGGAAACCTCAAGGGCAGCCGTACCGTTGGTCAGGCAAATGGCGTGCTTCGCATCGCAAAAGTCAGCAAACTCCCGCTCAAATTCGCGCACTTCCCTGCCGGGCGTTCCGCCCCATTCGCCGCTGCGAACGACCTCGGCCAGGGCCTCAATTTCGCGCTCATCGTAGATAGGCCAAGCCACACCTAAGGGCTTGGTCCGCACCGGCTTTCCCCCCTTGATTGCCAATTTGGCCATGGCTACCACCTCTTTCCCCTCAGATAATCAAGGCGGGTAGACCTAACAACCCGCCCCCAGGAGGTCAGGAAGCAGGAAAATCTTCCCCGTCGTCCAATTATACTAAGAAACGCAGCGTTTGTCAAACCTTGCCAGGAGGAGTCACTCAGGAGACTGCGGTGGATTCAGACACGCCCATCCGGGGAGCATTTGCCGGGGCGGAGGGATTGTGTTATAATTGGGGAGCGAGGTGGCGCTAATGAAGGGCTTGCTTCTCTGGCTAAGTCTGGGCGGAGCCCTAAGTGCTCTCCCCAATGTGCGGAGTGTGCCCTGGGGAGGGGGGGCAGTGGTTTTCGACTGCCAGCGGGAGTACGATTACTTCCTCAACTCCTGGGGGCTCATTGGCCTGAAGGACTACCCCGAAGGAACGCGCATCTCTCCCCAGGGCGAACTGTGGCTGAAGGGGAAGCGACGGTTGCAGTTGACCTTCACGGAGCGCCATCGCCTCCTGCCACGGGGCCTGCGAAAGACCCTCCTGCGGGGTTATTTGCCCATTGTGCGCTACGACTTCCGGCTGGCCGAGGGACTCCGCTACACCTTAACCCTCTTCGCCGCCCCTCTGTCCGGCGAGGAGCAGGACTACGCCTGGCCCCGGAGGACGGAGAACTTCGTGGATTTCCTGGGCTTTCAAGTGACCAATGAGGGGCCCCAGCCACAGGAGGCGGTATGGGGTCTCTCTTTCACGGCTGGAGCAAGAGGGGGCCAGGTGGTCTTGAAGGCAGCGGCAGGGGAACCTCGGGCCATCGTGTCCGCCGACCGAGGGGAGGTTTGGGCCTGGGTGGAAACTTCGGGCCGGGGGAAGGTGGAGGCGGAGGGGAATCGCATCGTCTGCCGCCTTCGGTTGGAAGCGGGCCAAAGCAGGCGAGTGACCTGCAAAGTGCCCTTTGCCCCCTTGGCCGGGGAAGACCTCTTGCTGCTGCGGGAGCGGTGCGGGAATTACGAGCAGGCTTTGGCCCGAACGGTAGAGTTCTGGGAGGGCCTTTTGGCCCGCGGGGCGAGGTTTGACCTGCCGGAGCCCAAAGCCGCCCAGACCTTCAAGGCCTCGCTCATCTATAACTTCATCGGCCGAGACCGCGGGGTGGTCAAAGCCGGAGAGGGTTTTTACGATGCTCTGTTCCTGCGCGATGGTGCCTACCAGGTCTATGCCCTGGAGGTCGCCGGGTTCCTTCCGGAGGCGCGGGAGAGTTTGGAGGCTTTCCTAAGGGCTCAGAAGGAAAACGGACAGTTTGAAACCCAAAAGGGTCAGTTGGACGCCCACGGCTACGCCCTCTGGGCTCTGTGGCAGTACTACGACCTCTCCCGAGACGAAGACTGGCTGCGGCGGGTCTACTCGGCCATTCGGCGCGGTGTCGTCTGGTTGAAGCGGGCGCGAGGGGCGGAGAAGGAGCCTACCTCGCCGTTTTATGGCCTTCTGCCCGCTGCGGTGGCCGACGGGGAAAACCTCTGGGACGGAAAGCACCACATCGTCGGCTATGACTTCTGGAACTTGCGGGGGCTGGCCTGTGCAGTGAAGGCCGCACGGGCTCTAAACCAGGCGGGGGAGGCAGCGGACTGGGAGCGGGAATATGCAGACTATTTCCAGTGTGTGGAGGCAGCCTGGGCGCGGACGGGATTGCCCTTCTTTCCGCCCAGTTACGAGAAGGAGGGAACCCATTGGGGCAACTTGGAGATGCTCCATCCCACGCTGCTCTTTGCCCCCCATGACCCACGGGTGACCGCGACTCTGGCGGAGGTGCGCCGCAGCTTCGTGGAGGGCACTATCCCCTGGTCGCCGGAGAAAATGCGAGCCATCCACCCTTACATGTCCACCTTTGTAACCAACACCCACCTTCGGCGGGGGGAGCACACCGAGGCGGTGGAGGGCTTTTACGCCTACCTCCTACACACTACCGCGACCAACGGCTTCCCGGAGGGGGTATTCTACGAGCGTCGCCTGGCCTGGGGGAACACCATTCCCCATCTGTGGGGGGCAGCGCAGTACATTATCTTGCTGCGGAACATGCTCGTGCGGGAGGAGGGAGAGGTGCTGCACCTCACCTCGGCGGTGCCGGAGGTCTGGCTGGCTTCGGGACGGGGGTTAAGGGTCGTTCGGGCCCCCACGCGCTTTGGTCCGGTGGATTTCGCCCTCCAGGCTGGGCCGAGCCATCTGCGTCTGAGCCTGTCCCTGCCGCGTCGGAACCCGCCGCAGCGAATCGTCTGGCACGTTCCGCCGGCCTTCCGCATTGTGGAGGCTGAGGGCGGGGGCCAATCCCTCACCCTCCAGCGCCATCAGGTCGCCTTTTCGCCGGATACCCGCCACCTTCGGCTCCGCATTCGGCGTTCGCTGACTGCCCGCCGGCCTTCGTTCCGGGAGCGGACGGTGGCCTACGAAATGGAGTTGGCGCGACTGCTGGAGCCGGTAAAGGGGTTGGTGACGCTGCCCATAGAACCGCCTTTGGAGGAGAGCGCGGTTGTGTTCCTCGACCTGAGGGTAGTGGCCAACACCGACCCGTTCACCAGCCCCTTCGGGGCACCTCATCCGGGCCGCTACCTGTTCACCGGGCTGCCCACCGGGGTGCAAATCGTCGGCGGGGTGCCCTTTCGCATCCTAAACCCGGCGGACAACGCTGGACGGGCGTTCGTGGTGTTGCAGGGGGCTAACGATTCCGCTGTCTTCCCCCAGCGAGTTGAGATTCCCGTCGGCTGCACAGCCCGGCGATTGTTCCTTCTGGGCAACGTGGGCGGCTGGCGGCCGGAAGACCCTGGGGTGGACGGAAGGGGACTGGTCGCGGAGTACTTGGTACACTACGCCGACGGGAGCGTGCAGCGCATTCCGCTGATTTCCCAAGTAACCATAGACGACTGGGCACAGCCCCCGCAGGCTACGCAGACCTTCGTCGGTTTACGGGGTGAGCCTTGGCACCTTTCGGTGCTGGGCGTGGAATTGCAGCCCAAGCCGGTGCGTTCTCTGGTATTTGAGGACAAAGGCACGCCCACGGCGCCGGTGCTGGTGGCTGTGACTTTGCAGAAGTAGGGAGGACAAGCACCAGACATGCGACGAGTTTTGTTGGGCCACACAGGCTTAGAGGTGTCCTGGCTGGCATTCGGGACCGGCACTCACGGTTGGGGTGGGAAATCTGACCAAACCCAGTTGGGCTTGCAAGGTTTGGCGAACTTGCTGCGGTTTGCCTATGAACAGGGAATTACTTTTTGGGACGCGGCAGACCAGTACGGTTCCCATCCTCACCTTCGGGAGGCTCTGCGGGGTCTGGACCGCTCCTCCGTAGTTATCACCACTAAAACGGTGTCCCGTGACCGGCGGGGCACGGAGCAGGACCTTCTTCGTTTCTGCCGCGAACTGGGCACAGATTATTTGGATGTGGTCCTGCTCCATTGCCTGACTCAGGCCGATTGGCCTAAATCTCATGCCGGGGCTATGGAAGCCTTGAGTGCGGCCAAGGAACGCGGATTGGTTCGGGCGGTAGGCATTTCCAGCCACAGTTTAGGGGCTCTGCGGGTGGCGGTGGAATCGCCTTGGGTGGAGGTGATTCTGGTGCGCCTCAACTACGCCGGGGTTCGCCTGGACGGGCCGCTGAGTCAGGTGGTGCCCTTGCTGGAACGGGGACATGCGGCTGGAAAGGGCCTCTATGCCATGAAAGTGCTGGGCTGTGGGGATTTGGTGGCTGAGGTGCCGCGCGCCCTGAGGTACGTGTGCGACCTGTCCTACCTGGATGCCGCGGTAGTGGGTTTTGTCAGCGAGGAGGAGGTGCGGCAAGTGGTGAGTGAGGTAAAGGGGTAAAAAGTAACCTCGGAGTTGGGCAAACGCCTGCTTGCACAAGTGGGGAAAATGTGATATAATTTTAAGGCAGGGGGTAACTACTCAGCCGGTTCAACCTGATTGACC
>DTZQ01000502.1 GCA_012961305.1 Armatimonadota bacterium
CAAACGTGTCCTCTTATGTCCGGCCCTGGCCCGGGGGGAAACTGTGGACGGCGTGGGGACTGCCGCTAACTCTGGCTCGGCTGGGAGTGAACCTGCTTCACCTGCAGTACATCGCCCCCTTGGTCTGTCCCTGTCCCTATGTAACCACTGTCCACGATTTGAGTTTTCTCCACTACCCAACGACCTTTCCCCCCAAGGACCTCCTGTTCCTGCGGCTGTTCGTGCCCCTTTCGGTCCGCCGGGCCGCCCTGGTGCTCACCGGCTCGGAGAGCACCAAACGCGACTTAATCCGCTATCTGAACCTTCCCGCGGGGCGCGTGCAAGTGACGCCCTACGGGGTGGGCCGGGAGTTCTACCCCCGCTGCGGGGAGGAGCAGCGGCAGGTTCGCGCCAAATACGGCCTCCCGCGAACCTTCGTCCTTTCCGTGGGGGTGCTCCAGCCCCGAAAAAACCTTGAGCGTCTATTGGCCGCTTACTGCCTTCTGCGAAAAGAGGGACATCCCCCTCCGCCGCTGGTCATCACGGGTAAAAAGGGGTGGAGTTTTGCTTCGCTGTTCCGCCGGGCGGAGGAATGGGACCTACGCGATGCGGTAATTTTCACCGGCTACGTACCCGACGAGGACCTGCCGGCGCTTTACAGTGCAGCCCAGTTGTTGGCCTACCCTTCGCTTTACGAAGGGTTCGGCCTGCCCGTGCTGGAGGCTATGGCCTGCGGCACGCCGGTGGTGACTTCTAACGTTTCGGCCCTGCCGGAAGTGGCCGGTGCGGCAGCCGAACTGGTCGTTCCCACGCAGGTGGAATCCATTGCCGAGGGCCTGTGGCGCCTGCTTGCTTCCCCCCAGCGACGAGCGGAACTGCGCCACTTGGGCCTACAGCGGGCCCGGGCCTTCACTTGGCAGCGAACGGCGGAACTGACCCTGGCTGCATATCGGCAGGTGATAGGTGATGGACAGGAAGGCAGGGAAACATGATGTTCCCTAAACTGGGCCTTTCGGTGTGCATAGTGAACTGGAACACTTGCGACCTGCTGCGGGCGTGCCTGCGCTCTATCTATGCCTACCCGCCGCAGGTCTCATACGAGGTGTTAGTGGTGGACAATGCTTCCCGGGATGGCAGCGCGGAAATGGTGCGGAGGGAATTCCCCCAGGTGCGGCTGTTCGCCAACGCCGAGAACTTAGGTTACGCCGAGGGAAACAACCAATGCCTGCGGGCTGCCAGGGGCGAATATCTGCTCCTTCTCAACCCGGATACTGAGATTGTTCCCCACCTCTGCTCTCCCTCATCCCAGATTTCAGATGACCAGCCGCCAGTGGCCAGCGGCCATCCTTCCGCCGCTTTTAACCACCCCTTCGAGGTTTTGGTCCACTTCTTGGAGGAACATCCGGCGGCAGCAGCGGTGGGGGGGCGCTTGGTGGGACCCAAGGGAGAGGTACAGGCCACCTGTCGGAGTTTCCCCACCCCCGGCGCGTTGCTGTGGGAGTTTGTGGGTCTAAGTCGCCTTTCCCCTCACAGCCGACTCTTCGGCGCCTACCGGATGACCTATTTTGCCCACGACCGAGTACGCGAAGTGGACCAACCCATGGGCTCCTGCCTGCTTCTGCGGCGGGCGGCTTTGCGGGAGGTAGGTCTGTTCGACCCCCAGTTTCGCATTTTCTTCAACGATGTGGACCTTTGCTACCGGCTAAAGCAGGCCGGCTGGCGGCTTTACTTCACCCCAAAGGCAACTCTGCTCCATCACGGGGCCGCAAGCACCAAACAGGTGCGGCTGGCCCTGGTGCGCGAATCGGGCCGGGCTCTGCTGCAATTCTACCGCAAGCACTACCGCTCGCGCTATCATCCGGCAGTTTACGCCTTAGCGACGGCCGCCATTCGGGTGGCTTACACCCTGCGGTACGCCTTGCTTTGGACGCGAGCGGGCAGGGAGAGAACCTTTCCGGCTGGGCCCGCTCCCGCCGAAGGCTGAGGGCTACGGACAAAAGGGAGCAGTTGCTATCCCTGCCCGTTACCTACCTCCTGCGTCCCCGCCTCCGTCAACTCCCGTCCCGTGACCTCCTCGCGGGGAATCGGCTCCACCAAAGCCAGGGCTCGCTCCTCACTGCCCACGGCGTCTGGTGGGGTGGGTTCGGTTAGCACCAATTCTCGGCCGGTAGTGTCCCCCTGAATGCGAAGTATGGCTATGGCGGCAGCGTGTTTGACCGCCCGTGGTTCGTCCCAGTTCCAAGCCCGGGTAAGGGCCCGCAGGGCGGGGAGGGCCCGGGGGTCACCCAGCCGGCCCAGGGCCTCGACTGCTGCCTGCCGCACGGTAACCTCTGGGTCATGCAGTAAAGGCACCAAAGCCTCCACAGCCCTCGTATCCCCCAATTTCCCCAGGGTCTCCGCTGCGGCGTGGCGCACGTACCACACTTCATCCTCGGTTAGGGGCAGCAGGGCAGCCCCGGTCTGGCGGTCGCCTAAGCGTCCCAGGGCTTTCACCACTCTACTGCGCATGTTAGGGTCCGGGTCCTGCAGGGCGGCCATTAGGGGTTCCACCGCCCGCCGGTCGCCCAATTCCCCCAGGGTTTCCGCTGCCTGACGGCGCACCAGTTCCGCTTCATCCTGCAGGGCTTCAATGAGGGCTTCCACCGCCTCTGGGGCTCCGCTGCGCCCCAGGGCCTTCACGGCCAGCCAACGCTGCTTTTTGTTCTCGTGATGCAGCCGACGGATGAGCGTGCGCAGACGGGCCGTTAGCATGAGTTTCCCTCCCTCACCGCAGCCTGACCACTGGCTGGTGGACCATTAAATCCACCTGCCGCAGGAGGTCGTGCACGGTGACACACAGCCAGCGGTCGGCGCTGACGCTGAAACTGATGCGCAGGCGCGGGGCCGGGCCCTCGCCCGGCGGACGCAGACGGCCCAACGTAGGATTGGCTTCATTGAGACAAACCATCGCCGGCCGGTCGCCTGAGCCAGTTTCGGCAATGTGTAGCCCTCCGTCCTCCCGCCAAACCAGGGTGCGTTGCGGGCCGGTGGGCTGACCAATTTCGTAAATCAGCAGTTCAAATTCCGTCTGGGGCTCGCCATGGGTTTGAGCGGGGGCGAAGTATTTCTCCACGAAGTTGGGCGGGGTAGGATAGGGCGTGCCACGGGGAATCAGGATGGGATATTCGTACTGCTGGGTCTCGCGGTTGTACACCCGTAGGGCATAGTCGTGGTAAATGAAATCCTGCACTTGGTAGCCCGAGGCAAAGACCGCTGCACCGTGGGCCACCGCTTCAAAGGGCAACCAGTCGCGCAGCCGTCCGGGGCCGAACTCGTCCTCCAACAACGTGCGTACGCCCGGCAGCAGCGTCGAACCACCCACCAGAAGAACCTCCTCGAGTTCGCTCTTCTGCACCCCCACCCTTTCCGCTTCCTCCAACACTCGCTCCAATACCTGCTGGATTTGTCGGTACAGGCCCCGTTCGGTCATCAGAGCCACCAGTTCCTCGCGGGTAAAGGGCACCGGTTCCTCTCGGGGCAGGAGAAAAGTTGCCGCCCCCTGGGTGGAGGCCTGGATTTTCACCCGCTCGGCTTCCCATTTCAGGTCCCAGTACCAATCGTCCAGCGGTCGTTTGGTCCGGCGGCAGTATTCCTCCATCAGCCACAGGTCCACATGGTTGCCCCCCAATTCGAGGCCCTGTTTGGCGATGATTTTCGCCCGGCCGGTCTCCATTCCCTCCAGGCCAGCAGTTTGCAAGACCGCTACGTCCAGCGTCCCGCCGCCGAAGTCGAAGACCATCAAGGTCAATTCCCCGGCCACGTTCAGGCCGTAGCCCAGAGCGGCAGCGACCGGTTCGTCCAAAGTACGGAAAAAGCGTATGCCCAAACGCTGGACGATGCGCAGCAGTTCCGCGCGGTAGGTCTCGAACCCGTCCACGGGTGAAGGAATGGTCAAGTCGCGCACCCGTTCCCGGTAGCGCAAGTGCAGGGCCCCCAAGATTTCCCGCAGAAAAATGGCCGTAATGCGCCGCACGGTGAAGTGGACGTGTCCCACCCGGGCCAGGGGCCGCTGGCTTTCCCGGCCCAAAAAGGGTTTGAACCCCTGGGCGAAGGAGGGCGACTGTCCATCCCAGTTCTCCTCCAGGGCCTGCTGGCCCACGAAGGCCCGCCGGCCGCGCGCGTCCCGCACGTACACCGCCGAGGGGATGAGCGGTGTCTGGGTGAGCGGCTGGGCCACGGCGAGGTCCGGCAGGTTCACCGTGCGCGGCTGGTCTATGTACCACTCCGCGACCACTGAATTGGTGGTGCCCAAATCAAGGGCCCAGATGTTCGACATAAACGGCCCTCCCCATTATTCCTTACCTTGCTCAAAAGGGCTTCTATCTCAGGTCTGGAAGGGTAAAGGAACTTCAGACAACGCGTACTCAAAGCCTATCATCCCTGATGGCTTCATGACCCCCCCAACGGCGTAAGTCCTATCCTATATTTCCCCGTTCCACCCGTTGCTCCTGCCTTACCCCCTCCAACCGGGAACAACTAACCCTTAATCTCCTCCCTCCTCCCCGAGGGAGGAGTGTCCACCTGTGCTGGGCGGAGGACGCGGCCGCGATAGGTGTACCCGACGGTGTGCACAACCACAGGGTCACCGGGGGAAAAACCGGCAGCCCGGGGGCGGGCCGGTAGGTGACGGCGAGGGTCATAGGCGACGGTCTCTCCCACTTGTCCTAAAGGTTCTAAACCGACCACCGCTAAAGCCTCGGCCAGCACCGTAGCCACCGCCAACAGTTCCCGCCGCAGCACTCGTCGGCCCCGCTCCATCCGCCAGCGCAAAGTGGGCAGTTGTACAGCGGCCGGAGCCGCCGCCGCAAACAACCGCCGGGCCAAGCGTTCCTCGGTCTCGGCCCGTAGGTCTTCCTCCCGCTGCCTTAAATTTCGCCGAGCAGCGGCCAATTCCTCCCATTGCCGCCGTTGCTGTTCCCACCGTTCCCGTAGGGCAGCAGTAGTGCCCTGCTGTTGGACGGTCTGGACTAAGGCGCTGGCCACTTGCAGCAGAGACGTAGCCAACTCTTCGGCCGGGGGTGCTCCAGCCTCCACAGCCCGCAGCAGGGCCTGGTATCGCTCCCCCTCGGGATTGGCCAACAACTCCTGCACGGCGGCAGACAGGCTGTCGGGAGAAGCCGCCGCCCTTTCGTTTTTTTCGCTCACCATTGCTCCTCGTCCTCCGAAATTGGCAACTCAGGCCCGGAACAGTTCGCCCAAGCGCTGGCCCAGGAACCGACCCGCCAGCAGCAAACTGCCCGCCAGTAACAGCATCCCCAAAATGCCCAGGGCACTGGCAATAAAAGGCCCGTCGCCAATGCGCCCCAACAGGGCGTAAATGGCTTTGGTAATGGGGTAATACGGCTCCTTCATGGCCAGAATGAGGCTGTCGCTGACTTCCAGCATGGCGAAGGCGAAACTGAGAATTCCTCCCGCCACCAGGTTGGCAGCAATGAGGGGCAGAGTAATGCGCCAGAGGGTTTTCAGGGGCGTTGCCCCTAAGTTCAAAGAGGCTTCCTCCAAAGTCACACTGGTCTGCTGGAACCCAGCATAGGCCGCCCGCACGCTGTAAGGCAGACGCCGCACCGCGTAGGCAATGATGAGCAGCCAGGTGGGGTTCTCCCGGGGATTGAGGAAGGTGTCTGAAAAGCAGGCCACATATCCAAAGGCAAATACCAATCCGGGCAGGGCCAGGGGGAGCATCGCCGTGGCGTCCAGCAGGTTGCTGAAGGGCACCCGCCGCCGGGTGAGCAGAAAGGCAATGAGCACTCCCAAAAGCAAGTCCAGCAGTGTGCTCGCGGTGCTGTACACCAGGCTGTTGCGGATGCTGGGCAGGGTCAATTCATGGGAGGCAATTTGAGCATAGTAGTCGAAGGTGTAAGCACTCGGCAGAACGGTCATGGCCCATTGCTGGGCTACGGAAGTGAGCAGTACGCTCAGGTGGGGCAGAAGGGCTACGAACACCAGCAGGCCCAAAAGGGCGTTTAACCCCACGGCGGGCCAGCCGCTCACTTTGACCTCCCGCAGGCCCACATGCCCCCGGGCAATCATTTCAAACCTCCGCCCGGCCACGAACCGCTTGCTCAGGAGGAAGAGCGTCAGGGTCACCGCCATTACCAGGACCACCAAAGCGTAACCCACCGGGTTCGCCCGTAGGTCAGAGACCTTGTCGAAAATCTGCACCGGCACGAGGCTCCGATACTCAAACACCAGAGGCGTGCCCAAATCGGTGAAAGCCCAGATGAACACGATGACCGCGCCCGCAAAATAGCCCGGCAGCAGCAGAGGGAAGGTCACCGTGCGGAACAGTTTCCACCCCCGCGCGCCTAAGTTCTCCGCCGCTTCCTCCAAAGAGGGGTCAATGTTCGCCAGGGCCGCGGCTACGTTGAGGTAGAGGATGGGGTAGAGGTGCAGCACCTCCAACAGCACCACACCCCAAAATCCGCCGCCGAACCAGTCCAGCGGACGGTCCGGGGGCAGGAGGCCCAGCTCCATCAAGAGCAGGTTGACGCTGCCGTAGCGGGCGAACAACTGCCGCATGCCAATGGCCCCCACGAAAGGTGGCATAACCAGCGGCACCAGCAGCAACCCTTCCCACAGCCCCCGGCCCCAAAACCGACAGCGCACCATGACGAAAGCCAGCGGCAGGGCAATCAGCGAGGTAAGCAAGGTG
>DTZQ01000503.1 GCA_012961305.1 Armatimonadota bacterium
GGGCTGCTTTTTTTGAACCAAATATCTCTACTGTTTTGACGGTGGTCGTTTCCCCCTGGGGAGAGAAACAAGGAAGGGGCAGAGAGTTGTCCTTCCAATAACCTGCTTGCAGCAGGTTGGTCGTTGATAGCCACCGCGTTTTAACCGGCGGCGAAGTTGGGGTAAGCATTGGCGATTTTGAGGGTTAAAACCCATCATCTGGTGGCCTAAGGGTTACTCACATTTCGGGGTGGAAGGGCGATGGTTTGGGAGACATTTGTTCGCGCCGGCTGGACGGCCATCTTGGACATCCTGCTGGTCGCATTTATCATCTACGAGTTTCTAATGATTATCAAGGGCACGCGGGCCCAGCAGTTAGCCATAGGGGTATGCGTGTTGCTCTTGGTCTGGGCCGCCACGCAACATGCCCACTTGTATGCTTTCAACTGGCTGGTGGGTCGGGTTTTGCTGCCCTACGGGGCCATTGCCCTTATCATTCTTTTTCAGCCGGAAATACGTCTGGCTCTGGAGCAATTAGGCCGGGGACGGCTGCTGCGGCGGGGCGGGCCCATGGCCCGGATGAAAAACATTCCCCATCTGGTCAACGAATTGGTGGAGGCAGCCACCGACTTGGCCATGCGCAAAATTGGGGCCTTAATGGTATTGGAACGGGAAACTGCTTTAGGTGACATCATCGCCACCGGCAAGGAAATCCACGGCTATGCTTCGGCTGAGTTGTTGAAGACCGTGTTCTTCCCCAACACCCCCCTGCACGATGGAGCAGCGGTGATTTCCGGCGATATTTTAGTAGCGGCCGGGTGTTTATTGCCCCTCACGGAGCGACAAGACCTGAGCCCCTCTCTGGGCACGCGCCATCGGGCGGCCCTGGGCCTGGCGGAACGCACGGATGCGGTGATTATCGTGGTCTCCGAGGAGACCGGCATCATTTCGTTGGCCTGTAACGGAGAACTGCGCCGCGATTTAACCGAGGAGGCCCTGAAGGAACGGCTGCTCATCCTGCTCCAGCCGGCGGGCACCAGCCTGCTGAGTTCCCAGAGGTAGGAGCAAGTAACGGAAAAATGAGACAAATTTGGCGCTGGATACAGCATGAACCGGGCTACAAACTGCTGAGTTTGGTCATCGCGACCCTGCTTTGGTTTTATGTGGTCAGCGAAAGCAACCCGGTAGAGGAGGTTACCCGTCAGGTCAGTCTGCGGGAGGAAGGGGTGCCGGAGCATCACGTTGTCTTGGGGGAGCCGACCTTTGTCCAGTTGCGCCTGCGCGGGCCCAAAAATGTGCTCGACCGGCTCCATGAGCCCAACTTGGTGGCTTATATTGACGTTTCCGACCGGGAAGTGGGCGTCCACGAAGTGCCAGTGCAGACGCAGGTGCCCTCAGGGGTCGAAGTGTTAGAAGTGAAGCCACCCAGTTGCATTATTACCTTGGATGAACTGGTAAAGAAGGAACTTTCAGTGGACTATCGCTTGCGGGGGGTGCTGCCCGATGGTTATGAATACGTTCCCCCGACCATCAGTCCCAAACGGGTAACGGTGGAAGGTCCCAGCGGACAAGTAGCCAAGGTGCGCCGGGCAGAAGTGGACATTGACATTGGAGGTAAAATGGAGGATTTCGTGCAGAAGTTAATTGTCTGGTTGCGCGATGAGAATGGACAGGAGGTGGCAGGAGTGACTGCGAACCCGGCTAACGTCCAAATCCACATGCGCATTCGCAAAATCACCGCCACTAAGACCGTGCGTCTGGTGCCCATTATTGAAAACCGTCCAGCAAATGGATATACCATTGGCCAAATAACTATTGACCCCCCTACGGTTACTTTGCAGGGGGAGATGCTGGTGTTGGACACCATTGAATACGTGCCCACGGTGCCTTTGGACATCGCCAACGCCCAAGCGAACGTTCGCCGGCGGCTGCCGCTGCAACTGCCCCGTGGGGTCCGAGCCGTGGGCCTGCGAGCGGCCACCGTACAGGTGGAAATCCTGAAAACCGTAGAACCAGAAACCAGCCGGCGGCGTTGACCGCCAGAAAGGGGTTGACAACTGTTCATGTAGGATAAGATAATGACCAGTGAGGACCAA
>DTZQ01000504.1 GCA_012961305.1 Armatimonadota bacterium
AATCAGCACCGGGCTGGTTCATTTTTGATATAGGCTCGATAACCCAGACAATAGCTCTTGCAGCTCAGGAATTTGGCCCCTGAGCCCTAACTCAATAGTAGACCGAGAACGAAAGGATAATTCCTCCGAAGTGGCTAACGGGAACGGCATTCTGAAAGGGGGTATCCTATGCGTTGGTGGACAAGATATTACTGCTTGGCGGCGGGTCTAATCGGCACCTTAGCCCAGGCGGCGCAGGTGCAGGTGGCGGGGGAGCGGGCGGTGGTGGGGAATGAGGTACTGTGCCGCTTTGTGTCCCTGACGGATGGACACGTGCGTACCCTCGGCCTACAAAATCTGCACACGGGCGCGCAATGGAAATGGGAATCCGAGGAGTTTTTGCTGCAACTCTTAGATGGGCCCGCGTTGACCACAGCCGATTTCGAGGTAGCCGAAGTGCAGGCCCAAAGCGGCGAAACGGCGGCCCTGACGGTCACCTTGCGACATGCGGGCAGGCCGCGCCTTCAAGTAGTGGTACATTACACCGCTCGGGACGGAGAACACTGGTTGCGCAAATGGCTGGAAGTAGAGGGGGAGGCCATTGTGGACCGAGTGGAGGTGGAGCGTTTCCGCACGGATGCCCAAGCCGATTTGGGCGGGTTTGGCCAGCCGCTTTATTTCGCTGGCCATTGGTTTCTGGGCCTGGAGTACCCCGGCGCCTATCAGGTAGTCGAAGAGGGGGTCGTTTCCCTGCGCCATTTTCCCGGCCGGGCTCGGTTCACCAGTAAGGTAGCGGTGTGTGGGGGACGAGCGCGGGTGGGGCCGGGACTTGCTCCCATTGACCGCCAGGTGGCTGAGGCCTTTGACCGGTACTTGAGGGCCGTGCGCCGGCCTCCCCGTTCCTTTCTGCAATACAACAGTTGGTACGATTTACGGGGCCCGGAGATGACGGTCACTAACTTCATCGCTCGTTTCCACCAGTTCCGAGAGAAACTGCTGGAACCCTACGGCCTGACCTTGCAGGCGTTCGTCCCCGACGCCGGTTGGCAACTGCGGCAGTCCATCTGGGCCTGTAATCCGCGTTTACTGCCCCAGGGCTTCCGTCCCCTGGCCGAGGAACTGGAGAAACACGGCAGCCGACTGGGGCTGTGGATGCCCCTCAACGGCTACGGCCTGGACACCCATTGGGGCTGGGAGCAGGGTTATGAAGTCTCCAATCGGGGGCCTTACTACTGCCTTGTAGGCCCGCGCTACAACGCCGCTTTGCGGGACATGATTCGCCGTCGCCTCGAGGAGGGCAATTTAGCCTACTTCAAACACGATTTCAACCACCTCCGCTGCGAGGCGGAAGGGCATGGCCATCTGCCCACGGAACGGCACGGGTTCGAGGCCAATTTGGATGCGGAACTGGATTTGCTGGCCTACGAGCGGCGGTTGCAGTCGGACATTTTCCTCAACCTCACCTCCGGCATGTGGCTTTCCCCTTGGTGGCTGCTCCACGCAGACACCATTTGGATGGCCGCCAGCGACTTTGGCTACGACAAGACCTACCCTCAACTTTCGCCCCGCGAGTGGGCCATGAGTTACCGAGATGAGCACCTCTACCGCAAGTACCGCCTCCAGCAGCGGCAGTTTCCCCTCTCCGCGCTGATGACCCACGGCCTCATTCACGGCCAACGCAACCGTTTGGGAGGCCCGCATGAGACTCTGGCCGAATGGTCGGACTACGTGGTGATGTACTACGCCCGCGGCGTGATGCTGAAGGAGTGGTATTTGACGCCCGATTTGCTGCCCGACGATTGGGCAGAGGTGTTGGGGCGAGCAACTCAATGGGCCTCGGCCAACACTGAAACTCTGCTCCACACCCGGCTGATAGGCGGGGAACCCCGGCGGGGAGAGGTGTACGGCTATGCCCACTGGAGTGCCCGCAAAGGCATTCTGGCCCTGCGCAATCCGGGGTTGGAGGAGCAACCTTTCACCGTGACCCTGAACGAACGCCCGGCCTTTCCCCAGGAACCGGCGGCCTGGCAGGTGGAGATGGTCTACCCCTATCGCTACCGGTGGGAAAAGCCCGTTACCCGAAAGCAGGGAACGACGGTAATGGTGCCGCCCTGCTCCGTATGCGTGTACCACCTTACTCCCCGGTTAGAGGAAACGCCGCGCCAGCCGGTGGGAGTGCGCTTTGCGGTGCGGGAAGAGGAATCGGGTTCACCCCAAGTGGTGGTTTACCACCCACCGGAGCAGCCACCCGCCGTGGTGGGCCAGTGCGGACTGAGCGGAGAAGGGCCGCGACAGCATCTGGCCCTGCGCCTGCACTTAGCGCCAGAGGAACGAGCGCGATGTGACCTGTTGATTATTTGCCTGGGGCAGAAAGTCGAACTGTCCTCCCCCACCCTAAACGGCCAGCCGCTAAAACTGCGGCGCGAAACCAGCGACGGGTGGACAATTTTCCAGGCGAATCTGATGGGGGTAAAAGGAGGGGTGCAGTTAGAAGCCGAGGTGCTCGGCGAAAGGGGTCTGTTCACAGCGGGGCGGGGAACGCTAAAGGCCTGGCTGGTGGTGGACCGACGCTTGAAAGGGGAGGTAATGAAAGAGACCCCTGAAGTCGCTCCTGAACCGCTGCCCTGCCCCCTGCGCGCGGATTGGCAACGGGTGACGGTGCGGCTTTTGGAACCCACCGCCCTGGCTCCTCTCCTTTCCCATCGGGGCATTTCTGACGAGGAACTGCGCCACATTAAGGCGGCCAAACTGCACCTGGAAATCTTCGACGTGAACGGCGGCCGCTATGCGGACAAGTGGATTCTGCTCAACGGGCAGCGCTTGGCCCAGGTGCCCTTTAGCCGGCCTCCCGTTAGCCGTTGGGAGGAGCGCATCGTGGACGTACCGGTGGAACTGCTGCCCCTCATCCGCCGCCGGAACCTGATAGCGGTGACCAACGAGCCGGGGGATTCCTTCAAAATCCGGGGCCTGGCTTTGGCGGTTCAAACGGCGGCGGGACGCTGGGTGGAAACGTCCCTTTCGGAGCGCATCCTGTGCACGCCCCAGGACTGGCTCTATGCCGAGGGGGAGGTCTGGCCCGGTAACCTGTCCCCGGCCGTGGAGTTAGTGCTGCCGGAACCGAAGTAGGGGCTTGAGAATCGGAACTTAGAGTGTCTTACCTCAGGGGTTGGCTTTGTGATTTTCTACTGCGTGGATCATCAATTTAGAAGGGTTTCGACACACAATGAACTTCCAGCGCCCGAACTCCCCATGACGATTCACTGCCCGCACCCAGCGCCTGGCTGCTGCCTCCTTCTGCCGGTCCTGTTCCCTCTCAAACCCCTTCACCTCCAAGATTACCTTCACCTCGCTGCCGTCAGGTATCCGCCAGCGGAGGAGGTAATCGGGCCGGTACTCGTGCCGGGCTCCCTCCCACTCGTAGGGGATGGTGAAGTCCAGGTGGTCGTTCCGGGCGTAGGCAATGACTTTTGGCATCCGCTCCAACTGGTAGGCCACGCTGTGCTCCCAGGTGGGCGCATCCAGGACCACGTGGCTGATGTGGCTCTTGGTCGTACCTACGCAAGGCCGCACGGTGCGGAAGAGGACTTCGGCAGTGGAGCCAAGGGAACGGAAGCGCTCAATAATCGGAAGGAGGGGTGGCTCGCCGGTCTCGGTATCAGGCTCGATGGCTTGCGTAAGGCGCTCGATGATTCGCTGCTTGTACTTGAGCAGGCCAATCTCTTCCAGAGGCGTGTCATCGGTTAGGACCACGCGCTGCTCCAGGTACTCCCAGACCACGTTGAGCACCTGAGGGAAGAGGAGGTGCCGGGCGCTCCAGTCTTCTCGCTTGTCCTTGAGCCGGCGTGTAAGCTCGGCAGCAATCTCATAGACCGTTGCCTGGAGCCGTTTTTCTCGGTGGAACGGATTGCGGTCATGTAGGACCTCAGGCCCCGGACCCAGGCGATCAGGACGTCCAATGCGGTAGCCAGCGGCGGGTTTGGCGATGACCTCCGTCGGTTCGCTGGTAGGATCAATTCGCAAGTAGGGCACGTTCTCCAGGTTGACCCGAATGCGCTGGCGTACGTCGAAGACGTAACCCTCCACGCGTGGGAAGGTAATCTCCAGATGCTTGCGCTCGGGCAGTGCTCTGACCAGCGTAGAAATCTTCTGGACTTCGGAACGGCTGACCGGCTTCTTCTTCACCGGGATAACCTCAAAGGGCACGCCGTAGACATCCACGTACTCCGGCTCGGAGAAGTCGTCGTAGTTGAGGCGCCGCAGGCCCCGGCCTACCACCTGCTCGCACAGCAATTGCGAGGTGAAAGCCCGCAGGCCCAGAATCTGGGTCACGTTTTGGGCGTCCCACCCCTCGTTGAGCATCCCTACGGAGACCACACAGCGGATGTTTTTGCCCGGTGGGTCACCTTCTCCCTCCCACTCCGTCTTGCCGATGGTGTCCACCACCTTGCGCAGGCGCTCG
>DTZQ01000505.1 GCA_012961305.1 Armatimonadota bacterium
AAGGCCGCCGGGTTGACCCTGGACGAACTCAAGGTGGTGCTGGAGGAGCGGCTGAAGGCTACTATTCGGTTTCCCCAAGTTTCCGTTACCCTGGTGGCCTACGGGCCGCGGGGCAACAAAATCTACGTGTTTGGAGAGGTCTTGCAGCCGGGCAAATACGACCTGGGAGTGGGCATGACCCTGGCGGAGGCCATTGCCGCGGCCGGAGGGTTGACTCCCCGGGCGGACGCTCAGCACGTCCGGGTAACCGGCCAGGGAAAACTCCCACGCATCCTGAACGTGGAGCGACTGCTCTTCCAGGGCGACCTCTCCCAAAATGTGGAACTGCAGGCCGGCGACGTCATCATTGTACCGGCAGCGGAGATTATGGTGTTGGGAGCGGTGCAAAAGCCGGGCCGCTTTCCCCTGAACCGGGATATGCGGGTCATGGAGGCCCTCGGGGCCGCCGGGGGCACTACGGAGCAGGCCAACTTGCGCCAGGTGGTCATCGTCCATCGCACGGGGGAAAGGACTACCGTAGACCTGTGGGCCTTCCTCAATCAGATGAACCTCCTGCAAAACGCACCCCTGCAGGCCGGGGATGTGGTGTTCGTGCCCAGCGTAGCGGAGGATTTAAGCCAGGGCATCGCCGTTTTCGGCCTGGTGAATCAGCCGGGCATCTACCCCTACCGTCCGGGGATGAAAGTTCTGGAGGCTCTGGGCCTGGCGGGTCTGTCGGAGGAGGAGCCGGTGGACGAGGCTACCCTGCTACGGGGCGGGGTCCCAGCCCAGACGATAGACCTGGAGAAACTCCTGCGCGAAGGTGACCTGTCCCAGAACTTGGAATTGCAGCCGGGCGACCGCCTCATCGTGCGCCGGGTACAATACCGGGTCCACGTTTTGGGCCAAGTGGAGCAGGCGGGCACTTACACCGTACCCCGCGGGGCCACCCTGGTGAACGTGCTGGGGGCGGCGGGTAACTTCCGGGAAGACGCTGACCTCCGGCGGATTACAATCATCCGGGGTGCAGAACGGCTGCAATGTGACTTCCGACGACTCCTGGAGGAGGGAGATTTGAACCAAGACGCCCTCTTGCAGGACGGGGATGTCATTCTGGTGCCCCGCCTCGACCCCAGGGGGGAGATTTTCGTGCTGGGAGCGGTGGCCCAACCAGGCCCCCATGTGATGCGCGAGGGGGAGGACCTGTACACCGCCCTCTCGCTGGCTGGTGGCATCCTGGCCCAAGCAGGAACCCGCCTGGAGGCCCTCATTAACCGAGGGGGTAAGACCCTGCGGGCGGACTTGCACCGCTTGTTTCGGGAGGGCGATTTGTCCCAGAACCTTCCCCTGCAGCGGGGCGATGTGGTGGTGGTGCGGGAGGTGGTAGTGGAGTTCACCGTAGTGGGGGCCGTTAAACAGCCCGGCTCCTACCGTTGGGAGGAGGGAATGCGTCTGTTCAATGCCCTCACCCTGGCCGGCGGGGTAGAAGAAGAGGCCGACTTGCACCGGGTAAGCATCCTGCGTGGCGCGCAGCGGTTCACCTACGACCTGAGCGCGGTACAGGAGGGCCAAATCGAGCAAAATGCGCCCGTGCAGCCGAAAGATGTAGTGCTGGTGCCCTCCCGAGGGCAGATAACCGTGGTGGGCATGGTAACCGCGCCCGGCCGGTATCCCTTGCAGGAGGAAATGCGCGTTTTAGACGCCCTGGCCGTGGCGGGACACACTTTGGAAAAGGCCGACCTGCGCCACGTGCAGGTGCTGCGGGCCGGTTCGCGCCTAATAGTGGACTTGACCCTCATTCAGCGCGAAGGCAATCTGGCGCAAAATGTGCTCCTGCAGCCGCAGGACATCGTCTTCGTGCCGGCCCAGGAACCGCAGGAGGTGGTAGTAGTGGGGGCCGTGGAGCAGCCGGGAGTGTATCCGCTGACCGAGGAAATGCGCTTGCTGGATGCCCTGGCCCTGGCCGGCCACGCCCGCGAGGATGCCGATTTGCGTCAGGTACAGGTGCAGCGGGGGGAACAGCAATTGACCCTAAATGTGCGGGCGGTTCTGGAGGAGGCCCGGCTGGACCAAAACGTGCCCCTGCAGCCGGGGGATATAATCCTCGTGCCCACCGCCAAGCAGGGCGAAGCGGCGGTGTTCGGCCAGGTGGAGAGGCCGGGAATGGTCCCGGTCACGGCGGAGAGTTGTCTGCTGGACGTGCTTTCGGCTGCGGGAGGGGCCAAACCGGAGGCCGACCTGGGGGCGATTACCGTCCTGCGCGGCCCGAAGAGGCTGACCTACAATTTGGAGCGACTGATGACCGCTGGGGACCTGAGCCAAAATGCCCCGGTGAAGCCGGGAGATGTGGTGGTCGTGCCCCAGGCAGCGGTGCGCAAGGTGCTCATCTACGGCGATGGAGTTGCCCAGCCGGGCAGTTACCGCCTGCCGACGGAAGCCACTCTGTTGGACCTTCTCACCACGGCCGGTGGAGTCACCGAAGGGGCCGACCTGAGCCGCATTACTGTTACCCGCGGTACGCAAGTAATTCCCGTAGATTTGACCCGCCTGCAAGCCCAGGGCGATGTGTCCGTAAACCTGACCCTGCAATCGGGCGACCGAGTCCACATTCCCCGGCGCGACCGGGTATTCGTTCTGGGCGAAGTGGAACGCCCCGGCGCCTACCTGCCGGCCGAGGAACCCACCCTGCTGGACCTCATCACGGCGGCTGGCGGATTGACCGAAGAGGCCGACTTCAACCACATTTACCTTTACCGGGGGGAGGAAGTGTTCACCGTGGACCTGGACGCAATTCGCCGGGCCGGCCGCCTGGAGGCCAATTTGGTCATCCAGCCCGGCGACCGGATATTCGTCCCGCCGCAGGAGCAAATTATGGTCTTCGGCGCGGTCCAAGAGCCGGGGAAACAAACCTTCCAGCCGGGCCAGAGCCTTTTGGACCTGCTGGTCAGTGTGGGCCTGACGGAAAATGCGGACTTGAGCGATGTGGCCCTCATTAGGCGCGTGCCCGGGGCGGTCGAACCGGTTATCATTCGCGCCAACCTGCAGCGCACCATGCGGGAAGGAGATGCCTCCCAAAATCCAGTGCTCCAGTCTGGCGACATGGTATTCGTTCCCCCCAAGGCCCGGCGGCGAGAGTGGAACGTGCGCACCTTCGTGGACCTGGCCTGGGGTTTGGACATCCTAAGTCGCATTTTCCGCTGGTGAGTAGTCACGGAAGGACGGGAAGGACAGGAGTGATGGCCTATGGCCTATCGCTCCTGGCTTATGGCTAGTGAAAGCAATAAGCCATTGGCGACAAGTTTAGCCTCATGGCCAAATCGCAAATCTCCAATCTTCAATCTCCAATCAACTGCCCTGCTCCGGCCTCGGGTTCCGCTGCCAGCGAACCGGGGGCCGTGCGCATGGTGGACGTGACGGAAAAGCCGGCCACCGACCGTTTCGCCCGCGCCCGCGGCTATGTGCTCATGCAGCGCGAAACCCTACGCCTCCTTCAGGCAGGAGAACTGCCCAAAGGCGACGTGCTGGCGACCGCCCGGCTCGCCGGCATCCTGGCGGCCAAACGAACACCAGAACTCATTCCCCTCTGCCATCCCCTGCCCCTGTCCAGCGTCGAAGTCCATTTCCGCCTGCACAAAGAGGTTTCGACCCTGTTCCCGGAACACCACGGCAGCGCCGTGGAAATCGAAGCCCGCGTCCGCGTCCGAGGCCCCACCGGAGTGGAAATGGAAGCCCTCACCGCGGTGGCCGTGGCCGCGCTGACCATCTACGACATGGCCAAAGCGGTGGACCAAAGCATGACTTTGACCGGAATTCGCCTGCTGGAGAAAACCGGGGGCAAATCCGACTACCGCCCGGAAGCACCGGCGTCGGTCGCCGTAGAGAAGGGCGGGGAAGGATGAAAGGAGGGCCTCGGGCCTCCTTCTGCCCGTTTGCCTCATTGGAGCGTGACGACCAGGGGTTGACGATGGATGCCCGCAGGCGTCTCAAAGCGGCGACAGGATTGAGATACGTGCGAGCGAACTTGCTGAGCACCAGGCTGTCCTCGGCCCGGGCCTGGACGAAGCGACGAAACTCGTCTGCTCGCGGCCTGGCCTCGCGCAGCGACAAGCCGGCCACGGGCACCTGACGGTAGGCCCCTTCGGCCACAATCGCCGCCTCGCCCACCTGCCCTTTGGAGATGAGGTCGTAAACGGGCTGGTTGAAGCCCAGGGGGGGCTTCGTGGAGACCATGGACGGTCAGCAAGAGGCCGCCCGGCAGCGAAGAACCGTGCTCGGCCAACACCTGCGCTGCCTCGGTCAGGGCGGCTAAGCCTGCCTTCATGTCACAGGCCCCGCGAGCAACGATTTCCGTCTCGGTCCGCACCGGTGGGGCGTGCTCCCGTGGAATGTGGTCCAGGTGTCCATCCAGTTGGAGAATTCGGCCTTCCCTCCCCAGCGAAAGGCGGCCGAAGGGCTGGTGGGGAAGGTCTCATCTACCAACACCTGGTCACAGAACTGGCGCCAAACCTCGGCGCAATAGACAGCAACTTCCTTCTCCTCGCCGGTTGGGCTGGGAATGTTCACCAGTTCCCAACATCGCTCGGCCACGCGCTGCGGGTTGACCTTCGCACACAGTTTTCGGGCCAAGTCGGAGGGGTTCATCGGTTTGGGCGCTCCTTTCGCCCCGGTCAGGGGCTTTGCGCTCTCTGGCGGGCGACGGCCTCATACCATATTGTCTGCCACTGGGGGCCGATGGTGAAAGTGAGGGCATCATCCGTGCGCTCGCCGCGGAGGGCCTGGGTGCGGAACCCGCGGCCGTCTAAGGCATAGACCTCCAAGTCCACTTTGGTGCGGAGGGTAATCTGGGCCGGAATGCCTTCGCAGCGGGTGGGACCCGTGCCCCAGTTGCGGCCTACGCTGGTGTGCTCTTCGTTCCAGCCCATATCCGTGTTCTCCACCTTGCCCACCGCCACCAGCAGCAGCCGTTCCGATTCCTCAACCGGCTTCCCGTCCATTGCCGTCAGGGTAAGGGCCGCCCAATTGCGCCCGGTGGGTTCCATGCGAATGGTCACCGGCCCCAGAGTAACCGCTTGTCCACCTAAGAAGCCCACCACGGCCTTAGAAGCGGGGGCGTTGACGGTGAACAGGGCGGCGGCCGGGTCGGTTGCATCCCAGGCGATTTCGCCTGTGTCGCTGGCCACCTGCGGGCCTGGCGTGCCGACAAAGGCCGAGGCCCGAATGTCCCCATCGCCGGGCACGAATTCCAGCGCCAACCGGTGCCGCACCGCTCCCAAACGCGCCACCCCGGCCTCCGCCCACACCGGCTCCACGCGGTTCCCGTACCGCAGCAATTGCTCTACAATTCGTCCCTCCGGGACACTCAGGCGCACCTCCATTTCCGCTGGCCGCACATCCCCCCGCAGGAACATCATGGCCGCCGCCGGGAAGAAGGCCATCTTGCCGGGATGCGAATCTACGCTGAAGTAACCGCGGATGCAGTCTCGGTCCCAGTCGTCGGGCTGGTTGTGGTAGTTGAAAATGAAAATCCCGTCCCAATCCTGCAGGGCAGCAAAGGCCGCCAGCAGGGGCAGACACTCGGCTGAATAGTGGTTGGGTGCGGGGTGGTTGTACTCGCTGATGGTGTAAGGCCGCTCGGCCAAGCGGTACAGGGCCCGGCTGGTCAGGGTGTCCCGTCCCAGGGCGGACACCATCGAG
>DTZQ01000506.1 GCA_012961305.1 Armatimonadota bacterium
GTCACGCTGCACACCGCCGACGGAACTCTGTTGGTGCGGGACCGGCGTACAGGGCAAACTTGGGAGCAACGACCGTTGGTGCAGGACGTGGTGCTGATGAGCGCGGAGAAGACAGCGGCGAACCGCGTCGAGATGAGCCTACTCCATGCCCCTTCCGGGCTGGAGGTGAAGGCGGTGCTGCAGTTGGACGGCGACCGGCCTTATCGCCTCCCCGACGGCACTGAAGTTGCCCCGAGGGGCTTCCGCATTACTGCCCCTCCGCGTTCTCTGCCCCCTCGGCAGCAAACAAAGGTCGCCTCCACGGGCGGGGTCCAGGCTTTAGCCGAGCCCAAAGGCATTTTTTCGGTGTTCTTCCGTTTGGTTCTGTGACTAACTGCGTAACTTGGGTAAGACCCTAAGGAGTAAAATGCGATGCGTTATGCCTGCCAAAACTGGGCGACGGAGTGGGCGTTTGCCTCGGGCAGGGCCTACTCTGACCCGTTCAATGAAGTGACGCTGGAGGTGCTCTTCACCGACCCGGAAGGTGAGGAACATCGAGTGCCCGCCTTCTGGGCGGGGGAGCAGACCTGGCGGGTGCGCTACGCCTCACCCAAGGTCGGGACGCACCGTTACCGCACTGTGTGTTCGGATGAGAGCAATTTCGACCTGCACGGACAGGAGGGAGTTCTGGAGGTCGTTCCCTATGAGGGGAACAACCCCCTGTTGCGTCACGGCCCCCTGCGGGTCAGCGCCACCCGCCGCTATCTGGAACACCGCGACGGCACGCCCTTCTTCTGGCTGGGGGATACTTGGTGGATGGGGCTGTGCCGTCGGCTGGGCTGGCCAGGCGATTTTCAACGGCTGGTGGCCGACCGGGTGCAGAAGGGTTTCACCGTGATTCAAATCGTGGCTGGGCTTTACCCGGACATGCCAGCCTTCGACCAGCGGGGAGCGAACGAAGCGGGTTTCCCCTGGGAGGAGGGCTTCTCCCGCATCAATCCTGCTTACTTCGATATGGCAGACCTGCGTATCCACTATCTGGTGCAATGGGGGCTGGTGCCCTGCATCGTTGGTTGCTGGGGTTACTATCTGGTCTGGATGGGCAGGAAGCGGATGAAGCAGCATTGGCGTTATCTAATTGCCCGCTGGGGCGCGTATCCGGTGGTCTGGTGCTTGGCCGGCGAGGGCATCATGCCCTACTATCTCTCCGAGCAGCGGGAAAAAGACCAGCAGTTCCAGAAGAGGGGATGGACAGAAATAGCGGCTTACCTGCGAGAAACAGACCCCTATCACCACCCGCTCACCATTCACCCCACCGACTCCGCCCGCAATCAGGTGGAGGACCCGACGCTGCTGGACATTGACCTGCTCCAGACGGGACACGGCGACCGGCGCAGCATTCCCAACACGGTGCGACTGGTGACCGGCGCGTATGCCCGCACGCCCACCCTGCCGGTCATCAACGGCGAGGTGTGTTACGAGGGCATCGGGGAGGCCTGTCGGCAGGAGGTACAGCGGTTCATGTTCTGGGTGTGTCTGTTGTCGGGCGCGTGCGGACACACCTACGGTGCCAACGGCATCTGGCAGGTCAACACCCGGGAGGCGCCCTTTGGCCCCTCGCCGCACGGGATGTCGTGGGGTGACACCCCCTGGGAGGAGGCGTATCAGTTGCCGGGGTCAGGGCAACTGGGACTGGCGAAGCGGCTGCTGGAGCGATATGAATGGTGGCGATTTGAGCCTCATCCCGAATGGGTAGAGCCCCATTGGACGGAGGACAACTACTTAGCCCCCTACGCGGGGGGCATTCCCGGCGCGGTGCGGGTCATCTTTTTGCCCCGCGGCGTGTGGGGGGTGACGGTGAAGGGCGTGGAGGCGGGGGTGCACTATCGGGCGTTTCTGTTCAACCCGGCCAGGGGGGAGGAACTAAAACTGGGAACGGTGAGGCCGACTGAGGGCGGCGACTGGCAAGTGCCCCTTGCTCGCCCGCCCATCTACCAGGACTGGGTGCTGGTCTTAGAGAAGAAGGAGGGACGGTGACCTCAGAAGCCCGTGACAACGTTGTCAGCGTAGGAGAGGCGGTTCAAGGGCCCCACCTCGGCCACGACCCGGGTGCCGTACAGCCCCTCGCGGTCGAGGGCTCTCGTAAAGATAGCAGCATTAGCAGTGCGAGGGTGTTGAAGCCGAGGAATGAGGTCAGCAGCACAATCCTCTGGGCCTTCACGTCCCATGCCTCCTTCCTTTAATCGGGCATCCCTTCCGGGAACTGATTGTACCCCATTTCTCCGAAACGGTCAAGTTTTCTCTCAGGAAATCAAGAGCCTACTGGGTTGTCCAGGATTGGCTTTGAGGGTGACGGTAAACGTGACCGTCGTGGGCCAAATTGAGCACCTGCTCCCCGCTGCCCATTACGTCGGTGTGCCACCAACAGCGGACAAGGGGGGTCTTCTCCCCGTAAATCCGCAAGTCCCAGTATTTTACCTGCCGCCAGGTGAGGCCCGGCGGCTGGTTGGGGAAATCGGGGCCGAACTTGTCCAGGGGAAAAATCAGGGGGTTGAACTCGTAGAGGTAACTGCACCGCAGGTAGGGGTCGCGGTACTCAGTAAACCGTCCCTGGCGGTCGAGGTCAGAGCCCTTGGGGTGCGAACGGTCGTCGGGACAGAACAGAATGCCCTCCCGCGACAGGTAGGCAGGCACCAGGCCGCTGAGCCAAAACGGTTCCCATTCCCAATCCTGCATGTACATCTGGATGGCCAGGCCCAACTGCCGCAGGTTGGAAGTACAAACCGTGAGGCGGGCTCGCTCCCGCGCTGCGAAAAAAGTAGGGAACATTATGGCCGCCAGGACAGCGATAATGCCGACCACGACCAGCACTTCCATCAGCGTAAAACCAACTTGTCGCCGGCGTAACACGGGGTTCCTCCTTCGTTTAACCTCTACAAACCTCCAGCCCGAAAAGTTTCACGGTAAGTGTTCAGCCCTCAGCGGTCGGCGCTCAACTGGTGGTTGGGGAGCGTGGGAGGAAGGATTCCCTCCGTCAGCCGCGAATTCCCCTTAGCAGTTTAACTTTACCTCAACTCCGAACTGATGGTCAATAACTGCCCTTCGTCCCGGTCATCTTTGCAGTGCCCGAGGGGGAAGCAACTATCGGCCGAAGGGTACGAATAGGGATTGCTATGAGCATTACGGCTGTTGGGCTGGTGGTTTTGTCCGGGATACTGCACGCGCTGTGGAACCTGCTGACCAAACAAAGTCGAGACCGTTTGGCTTTTCTGTGGTGGGTGCTGCTGATAGGCTGTGGGATGTATTTGGTTCCAACGTTGCGCTGGGGGGAAGTGCAGGGATTTACGCCGGCGGCTCTGCCCTGGGCCATGGCCGGAGGGTTCTGCCAGGCCATTTATTGCCTGCTGCTGGCGGCGGCCTATCGGCATGGTGACCTCTCGCTGGTCTATCCCCTCAGCCGGGGTACGGCCCCCATTTTCATCGTCCTGTGGGCTACTTCTTTTCAGGGCGAACGGGTTGCTCCCTTGGGGGGATTGGGCATTGCTGCCATTGTGGTGGGAGTGTACCTGATGCACCTGCACTGCCTAACTGCCGAAGAACTCCTCAAGCCCCTGCGAGCCTGGCGCGACCGGGCCACGCAGTTGGCCCTCCTGCTGGGAGTGAGCATTTCCCTCTACCACGTGATAGACAACCGAGGCGTTGAACTGGCCCCACCTTTCGCCTATTTCTACCTGATGGAGTGTTTCGTCCTCCTGTTTCTGAGTGGGTTCATCGTCTTCCTCCGCTCGTGGGCCCAACTGCGGGCCGAGGTGAGGGCCAATTGGCGGGCCATTGCCTTCGTGGCCGTGTTCTATTTCCTGACTTACCTGCTCATTCTGTTTGCCCTTACTGAGGCCCAAGTCAGTTACGTAGGCCCGGCCCGGAACGTGAGCGTGGTGGTAGCCACGCTGTTTGGGGTCGCCATTTTGCGCGAACCGGCGGCCACGCCACGCCTGCTGGGTTCGACGCTTATCCTGAGCGGCCTGGTGCTGCTGGCCGCGAGTCCGTAGGGCCCCACCTGCCGGGAGTCGGTTGCATTTCTCGCGTATTTGTGCTACAATACAGGTGAAATCCGAGACAACTGACCAGAAGGAGGAAAAAAATGGCTGTCACCGCTGTTGTAGGAGCCCAGTGGGGGGATGAAGGCAAGGGGCGGATAGTGGATTTGCTGGCCCGCCAGGCAGATTTGGTCATTCGTTTCCAGGGCGGCAACAATGCGGGCCATACGGTAGTCAACGAGTACGGCACCTTTCGGCTGCACCTGATACCCTCAGGCATTTTCCATCCCCAGGCCCGCTGTCTCATTGGGACGGGAGTAGTGGTAAACCCGGGCGCGCTGCGGGAGGAAATGGCAGAACTGGCCGCAGCCGGAGTGTCTCTGGACGGGCTGCTCATTTCCGAACGGGCCCAGGTGGTCATGCCCTACCACATTCTATTCGACCGGCTGCATGAGCAGCGGTTGGGGCGGCGCAAAGTGGGCACAACCCTGCGCGGCATCGGCCCGGCCTACGCCGACAAAGCCGCCCGTACTGGATTGCAAATGGGCGATTTGCTCGACCCCGACTACCTCTGGGAGCGGGTGGAGCAGTTGGTAGCCTGGAAGAACGAAATCCTCACCTCTGTATTCCACCAAAAACCGCTCTCGGCCAAAGCGATTTACCAGGAACTGCGGGAGCACGGGCAAGCCCTGGCTCCCTACATTTGCGACCCCCTGCCGGTGTTAGACGCGGCGTTGGCGGGAGACAGCCATATCTTGTTGGAAGGGCAATTGGGGGCCATGCGGGATTTGGACTGGGGAACCTACCCCTACGTGACTTCTTCCTCCCCAACGGCTGCCTATGCTTACGTAGGCGTGGGTCTGCCTCCGACCGTGCGCTTGCGGGTCGTCGGGGTGGCCAAAGCCTACACTACGGCCGTTGGCGCGGGGCCGTTCCCCACGGAGTTGCAGGATGAAATGGGCGAGTTCCTGCGGGAAGAAGGGGGCGAATACGGAGCCACCACCGGCCGGCCGCGCCGCTGCGGCTGGTTCGACGCGGTGGCGGTGCGCCATTCGGCCCGGCTGAGCGGTTTCACCCTGCTGGCTTTGACCAAATTGGACGTGCTGGACAAGTTGGAACGCGTCAAAATCGGAGTGGCTTACCGCTTGGAAAACCAGACCTTCGACCGCGTGCCCATGACCCGCCTCCTGCAACGGGTTGAACCAGTGTACGAGGAGGTCGCCGGCTGGCAGACCTCAACCCGCGACCTGCGCGAATATGACCAACTACCTCCGGCTGCCAAGGCCTACATCGCCCGCATTGAGGAACTCGTCGGCGTTCCTGTGGGCCTCATTTCGGTCGGACCTGAGCGCGACCAAATCATCTACACGCCGACCAGGGGAAGTAATCCGGTGATGAACCCAGCTTGAGATAGGGAGATGCCCCGGTATTCGTTGTAGAAAGTTGGGAGCCATCCAGTGAACGCGGCGTATTGGACCAGGACTCCGGCGTCCGCCAGCAGCAGAAGCGCCACGGTACGGTTTCGCAGCACCGCTGCTACCTGCCTGAGCGACATATTGGCGCCCGAGACGCTTCTTGAGATGCTGCCGGAGGTCTTGCCCAGAGCCAGCCAGGCTACGAGACCAGCGATGCCGGGAAGGGCAAAAACCGTAAGCGCGCTTTGCCAGGCCATGAGCCCGGCCAGGGGCGCTGCGGTGGCCACCGATAGGGCGATCCCCAGACTCAACACCGCGGAAGTGAGAGCGTTCATCACCAGCACTTCCTTGGGGCGGAACCACTGCATCAGCAGGGGGCCAGTGGCGGTGATAATCAGGGCGAACCCCAAACCAATCCCAGATCTGAGAACCAACAATGTGATGAAATTGGGAGTCAAAGCCGAGAATGACACAAGAGCCACGGCGGCCCAGCCCAGGGTGAACGCCCGCCCGAGACCGATGCGTGAGATCATCATTCCGCAGGGCAGTCCCAGCGTAGCCGCGACCAAAAGAGGCATTGAAACCAACAGACCGGCCGCGGTCCGGTTGATGCCGTAGCCGTCGATGGCGAATGGAAGAAGCGGCGAAACGGCGAAGACGTTACGACCCACACTTAGGTGGGCGGCCAGTACCATGGCCGCCATAACGAACCGATACCTGCCGAACGGTTGTGCACTCTGGTTAGATATGTCTTCGGAGGCGTTGTTGGCCATGCGGAATTTTCAACGAGGGTTGCAGCAATGCCGGCCGCGGTTGTTCAGCGGTGATCTGTTTGAGGGATTCTAGAGGGCGAACTAGGGGAACAGGCGGCCACCGCCGGTTGAGCCTTCTAAATGGTCTGCGGGACGGCTATCGGAACCCTCAGGCAGGGGCAGGATGCATTCAGGGCCCTGGTTCTTCACTGAATTGACTGTGTCCGATACCGGATGGGAAGTCAGGAGTTCGGAGGGGGCCGGCGCCAGCAGGGGCTCCAGTATCTTGTGGTCGTCGGTCAATGGGTCCAGCCAGAGGGCCTGGGTCTCGCCGGACAATATGACCGGCATGCGGTGGTGCAGCGGCTGAATGAACGAGTTGGCCGCGGAGGTGATGATGGTGCATGACTGTACCACCTGGCCCTCCGGAGATTTCCAAGTTTCCCATAGTCCGGCGAAGGCTAAGGGGTCGCCGTTTCGCGCATAGATGTAGGTTGGTATCTTGCGCTCGCCCTCTTTTCTCCATTCGTAGAATCCGTTGGCCAAGACCAGGCAACGCCGTTTTTTGAACGCGGTCCTGAATGCCGGCTTGGTCGAAACCGTTTCGCCAACGGCATTGATCATTCTGGCGCCCAACTTGAGATCTTTGGCCCAAAAGGGCAC
>DTZQ01000507.1 GCA_012961305.1 Armatimonadota bacterium
GTATTTTCATTCCGGTCAATCATGTTGAACCGGCTGAGTAGTTACTGAATTTTTTACTTTACCCGCTGACTTTCAGCGTCGGTACACCGTTCTTCCCCGCCAGGACACTCCGCGGCCGGTGACTGTGCGCCACATGGAGTAGAGGCTGACCAGGCCCATAAACCCCTGCGCCAGGCCGCTGAGGAAAGCGTAGGCCCCGGACACGCCGAACGCCCGATAGGCCGGCAGGTAGGCCAGGACCATGCTCAAATAGGCCAGTGCAGCAGCGCCCGTTACCTCCCGCCACTGTTCCGCTCCCCCGGCCCAGGCCATTCCTCCAGCGATGGTCAGCAGCAGGGGCAAAACGGCGAAGAGGAAAATCATTGCTGCTCCCCGCACTGCCCGCCCTACTCGGAAGTCCGACCCAGCAAAGGCATTTTTGCCGAAGCCGTACCAGATGTCTCGCAGGTTAGCGTACATGGGGGTGTAGAGCAGGTCAGAGGCCCCGGCGATGCGCAGGCGCCATCCTGCCCGCTTGAGGGCCGTAGCCACCGCCACATCCTCGGCCACCTGGTTGCGCACTGCTTCGTAGCCGCCAATGGCTTCCAAGGCCGTCCGACGCAAGAGGAAGAAGGCTCCACAGCCCAAAGCCGGTCGGCGGGAACGCGGATTGTTGGTCGCGCTCACCGGGAAAATCCACTGGATGTCCCAGATGGCCATCGGCATCACTGCCCGCACGCCAAACCCGCCTTGACCCAGACGGGGCAGGAGGGTGAGGGCGTCCAACTTCCGCGCCTGCACTTCGGCCATGGCTGTAGCCACTGTCTCTGGCGCGAAGAGGACATCGGCATCGGTGGCCAACAGCCACTCTCCGTGGGCGGCCGCGGCGGCCTGGTGGAGGGCATGGGGCTTGCCCAGCCAACCCAGCGGTGGTTCCTTTCCCTGTATCACCCGCAGGCGGGAATCCTCTGCTGCCAACCGCTCCAAAATCAGGCCCGTGTCGTCGGTGGAGCGGTCGTTCACGGCCACGACCTCCACCTGGGGGTAGGTTTGGGCCAGCAGGGAACGGATGGCCGGCTCCAACAGCCGCTCTGCCTCGTTGCGGGCAGGCACGAGGATGGACACCAGAGGTGCGTTTGGTCCGAACTCAGGCGGCACCGGCGGTTTGGACAGCCGGGGAATGCGCCGCCGTTCCACCAGGTTGTACACCCCGATGCCCCACCAGATAAAGGCCGTCACCAGCAGAAACCTCTCCAACACCAGCATAGTCCCGATTCCACTGCTTCATCCGCTTAATTTACGATAGTGGATTTGTGGGATAGGGTTCCAGTTTTGGGGGAGTGATGAAAAGGTTGAGTAGTTAATGCTTAAGTGAGGGATTACTCCCTCACTGGTTCACTTGCTTGCTAAGCCTTCGATTAGGGTCAACTGTACGGGTTCCTCTTCGGTTTCCTCCTCGCCGCGAACTACTTTGGTTACTGCTTTCACCCGGTCCCCCTCTGCCAAGTCAATCAGTTTGACCCCCTGGGTACTTCGGCCGAGGCGGGAGATGCGCTTGACCGGGATGCGAATGAGCACCCCGTTCTCCGTCAGCAACATGATTTCATCCTCCTCGTCCACTACCTCTACGCCCACTACTTTCCCCGTTTTGGGGGTAATTTTGTAGGTGATGATGCCGATGCCGCCCCGGGATTGCAGGCGGTACTCGGTGAAGGAAGTGCGCTTGCCGTAGCCGTATTCTCCCACCACCAGCAGGTCACAGGTTTCGTCTACCAAGTCGAATCCCACCACTTCGTCTCCCGGTCGCAGGCGAATAGCGCGCACGCCTTGAGCCGTCCGGCCCATGGGCCGCACGTCGCTTTCTTTGAAGCGCACGCTCATCCCCTTGCAGGTGGCGACAACCAACTGCTGCTGCCCGTCCGTCCACCGCACCCAACCCAGTTCGTCCTTCTCCGCCAAGTGAATAGCAATAAGGCCACTGCGGTGGATGTTGCGGAACTCCTCCAGGGCAGTTTTTTTAATGGTGCCCCGCCGGGTGAGCATGACCAGATACCCTTCGGGCCGCTCGAAGTTGGGCACGGGAATGGTAGCGGTAATGTGCTCATCGGGCTGCAAGGGCACCATGTTCACGATGGGTGTACCTTTGGCCTGGCGGCTGGCCTGGGGAATCTCGAAGGCCCGGAGCCGATAAACCCGCCCCCGATTGGTGAAAAACAGGATGTAGTGGTGGGTCGTGGCCACGAAGAAGTGCTCCACCACGTCCTCTTCCTTCTTCGTCAGAGCCAGCAGGCCCTTGCCTCCCCGCCGCTGCACCCGATAGGTGTCCACCGGCAGCCGCTTGGCGTACCCATCGCGGGTGAGGGTGATGACCATGTCCTCCTCCGCGATGAGGTCCTCGATACGCAAGTCCTCGGCCTCTTCCAGCCGAAGGGTAGTGCGCCGGGGGTCCCCGTATTTCCGCGCCAGTTCCTGTTGCTCCTTCTTTATCAGGGCCAAAATCTTGTGGGGGTTGGCCAGCAGGTCTTCCAGGTAGGCGATGGTATTGCGCACTTGTTTGTACTCATCCTCGAGCCGCCGCCGCTCCAAGCCGGTCAGGGAGCCGAGGGTCATATCCACGATGGCCTGGGCCTGTCGCTCGGAGAGGTTGAACTGGGCGCGTAGGTTGTCGCGGGCGGCGGAACGGTTTTCGCTGGCCCGGATGAGGGCGATAATTTCGTCCAAATGGTCCAAAGCCAGCAACAGCCCTTTGAGGATATGCTCCCGGGCCCGGGCGGCGCGAAGTTGGAAGCGAGTTCGGCGGGTGAGGACTTCCTGCCGATGGGCGACAAAGGTGGCGATGAGCCTCTTCAAATCCAGCAGGCGCGGGGTTCCGTCCACCAAAGCCAGCAGGATGGCGGGGAAGTTAGTGCGCAGGGGAGTATGCTTGTAGAGTTGGTTGAGCACCACATGAGGCACGGCGTCCCGCCGAAGTTCGATGACCAGCCGCATGCCGTTGCGGTCCGTTTCA